>JACNIV010000001.1 GCA_014382915.1 Candidatus Cloacimonadota bacterium
ACGGGGACGACTTCAGTTACCAATGCTTATATTCCCTATAGTGTTACTATTACTTCTACAGGTACACTACTTATCTATGATAATGTAGAATTTGGTCCGTATGCTACTCTAACAATCGAAAATGGTGGTCTTGCTATTATCTGGGGTAATGTACTTTTTGGTACTAACTCTAAGATAATTGCTGAAGGTGAATTGCAAATAAATCCACAAAATTTGTTAAATACAATACTCACTTCAAAAATTAATACTTGGCAAGGTATTGAATGTTATGAAGGTGGAGAAATCTGGGTTCAAAATGAATCAATAATCGAAAATGCTGAAACGGGAATTTTTAGTGATGGTGGAGAAGTGCATGTAATCGAAAGCACAATTTATAATTGTGATTACGGTATTGTTCTATACAATGATTCATCTCTTGATTTTGATTCCAGCACTATTATAGTACCTGATAATGAAATAGCAGTTGGTATTTCCATAGTAAGTAGTATTAATGAATGTGATATTCAAATAACCGGTGGTCCTGCACTAGCTAATTCTGTAATCCAAGGCAATGGAGTTGGTGCAGGCATTTTAATAGCTTCAATGTTTAATGAAACAGAGAAGAAATTTAATATCATAAATACTACTTTTGATAATTTGGATGAAGGTTTTCATATTGAAGGATCAGAAAAAACTGATGATGAGATATCAGACTGTACATTTAATAATTGTAATACAGGAATATATCTAAATGGTATAGGTAGCATGAAACATATTCGGGATTGTGGTTTTACTTCCAACGAAACAGGAATCCAATTGAACACATTTCAAGTTCCTATTATCCACTGTGGTTTTATAAGTGAAACTTCTGGTTGCGGAATCGAATTTGATTATATTTCAGGTGTTCCTATAGATGGTCCAGATCCAGGACCAGCTTCCGTTGATAGTTGTTCTTTCTATGGTGATATAACCGGAATTAGATGTGTAAATGCTACTCCACGGGTTGCTCATTGTGCATTTGACGGAACTGGAATTGGGATTGATGTTTTCAATAAGTCTTTGATTGATATGGCTTGGAACGGCAATAATTCTTTTTATACAACAGTACATATTATGTTCAGAGATTCCGGATTGATCAATATCCTAAACGGTCATAATGATTTCTGGGATGTTTTGTTTGATTTCATATTCGCTGGTAACTATGACTCATCAAATAATACACTCAATTGTAATGGAAATTATTGGTCAGATAGACCGCTTGGAGAAGCGATTCCATACTATGAATATATAAACATGATGAACGAACCAGAGGATTTTATAATTGCTGATTTTTCCAGAATGGATGATTATCCAAATGTTCCACCAGGATGGGATGCAACTAATAGATATGAAGAAGCAGGGATATTAGAAGCAGACGGAAATCCGATAGAAGCATTGGCACTATACACAACAATTCTATCAGAACAACTGGAAGAAGAGAAAGGTTTCTGGATGAATTGTATTGATAGAACATTCAATCTTTCGTTACAGTTGAATGAAAATCTATATAACTTGGTGCAGTTTTACGATACTTTCATTCTCAATATTCCCGATTTTGTCCCAATCGAAGAAAGGGAAGAACTAATATGCTTTGTAAAGAACTATCAGAAGAAAGTTTACATAGAAATGGAGAGTTTTCAGGAAGCAGCAGATATTGTTATTATACGTATAGAAGATCCAATTACTACTGTTGATTCACTATTTGCAGTAATGGAACTGGAAAGTATCTATTATCTCAGCTCATCGGGAGGTGGGAGATCTAATGTAATGACAGCATATCCACAACTTGCTCCAGAAGATTGTAAACAACTTCAGAAATGGCATGATGAGCATTGGGATGAGATATACGCTCTTTTAGGAATTGGAGAAAATCCTGAAGATGAAGTTAATCAAAATATCCCACTTGTTCCAGTTCTTAACGGTAACTACCCCAATCCCTTCAATCCTGAAACAAAGATTGCATTTTCGATTCCTGTGGATAGCAAGGTAAATCTTACAATTTATAACATTAAAGGACAAAAAGTAAAAACACTTGTAAATGATCAACTGGAAAAGGGATTTCATGAAATTATCTGGAATAGTAAAGACAACAATGGTAAATTGGTAGCTTCCGGTGTATACTTCTACAAATTCGATGTTAATGGTAAAACAAAGGGTGTTAAGAAGATGCTGCTACTGAAATAGTAAAAGAAGTGAATTAAAACAAAGGACAGGCTTGAGGAATCAAGCCTGTCCTTTGTAAACTGGTATCCCGTAGGGGAGTCGAACCCCTGTTGCAGGAATGAAAATCCTGAGTCCTAAGACCACTAGACGAACGGGACACATTTATTTATTTATTTTTTGGTGAGGGTGGACGGATTTGAACCGTCGACTCTCTGCTTAAAAGGCAGATACTCTACCACTGAGTTACACCCCCATTTTAAAAAAAATCACACTTCTATCATTAACGGAGCGTCAAATTAAAAGTGCGGATTTGAGTGTCAATAATTTTCTACCTGCTCTGCAGGTGAAAAAATAAATTGCTAAAAATCTAAATAAAGTAAATATGGTTTAGTGTTGAAAAGGCTATTTATCTAACGGAGGATTCATGAAAAGATCTGTTATACAGCAGAAATTTGAAGAAAAAATAAAGATGCGTTTAAGCGGTAAACCACTCGATGTGATCGAATATATTTTTTCCGATCCACAAATTCAAGCCTTACACGAATATGCCAACATAGTTTCTCTGAAAAGATTGGGATTCAATGATCACGGACCGGTACACATGCGCAAAGCGGCATTGAATGCGCTTCTCATGTTCGATCTCCTAGTGGAAGCCGACATAAAGCTGAACCTGGAAAAAGAAGGAGTTGGAACAGCGGAAGACAGCAAGATCGCTGTATTAGTGGCTGCCCTTTTGCATGATATTGGCATGACCGTATCTCGCGATAAGCATGAGTTCATGAGCGTGAACCTGGCTATTCCCATTATAGACAGAATGCTAGAACAGTTTTATCATAGTGATATAAATAAAAGAGTCATCCTGAAGTCATTGATCATGGAATGTATTTTTGGACATATGGCCACGCAGACGATACATACCCTGGAAGCAGGACTGGTGTTGGTTGGCGATGGCTGTGATATGGAGCAGGGAAGATCGCGCATTTCCACCATGTTGTTCGATAAACCGCGGGTGGGTGATATCCATAAATATTCATCCACCGGGATCGAAAAAGTACATATCTCAAAAGGCGATAAAAGACCTATCAAGATACATGTAGATATGACCGAATCCGTCGGGTTCTTTCAGATAGAAGAAGTACTTTTTCCCAAAATTGCTTTCAGCCCGGTAAAAAGATATATCGAGATGGAAGCCGGAATTATTGGTAAAGAAATAAAAAAATATTTATAAAAGGAGTTTGCATGAAATTAGTAAAAATGCTTATTGTTACTGGTTTGTTGGTTGTATTTGGTTGTACCTCTTCACAGAATGCAGGTGGTTTTGGAGAACAACTCTGGAATGGGGATCATTTTGTGCAGAAAACAGTTGATGCCAGCAGGTTGAATGAAAATATCATCAGGGCAAAAGTAGAAGGAAAATGGCAGGAATATACACTTACAGATTTCCCGGAGATATTTACAATCTGGAATTTTAATAGAAGGATTGAGACAATTGAAGGAATTGCTGCCGGTAACATGCCCGGTCTGGATGGACCCCATAACGGGATAGTAGCGACCTATGGTTACAGGCGGGAAGATTCTAAATTTAAAGTTAATAACGCTATCAAAGGCTGTGGATTCCTGCCTAGAAAAGATAAGATCAGAGAGATCATCCAGCTTCTGAGAGATACAAATGAAGAGCATTTCATGAAAAAACTGGATATCCTGATCGGTCTGTATGAAGGAACAGATTCCATCTTCGATATGAATAAACAGGTTTCGCTGGAATTGTATGCAGTTCCTGAGCGGGGAACACAAACCTTCCTGAACCAGATGACAGATCCCACTTCTGTGATAGTGTTCATGGATATTCCCACGTTTAAACTTAAAACCATAGCTTATCTGTTGCATCCGCAAAATCCCGATCTTACGGATTACGAAAAGGATGTAGTGGAATATATCAATCTGGTTCACAGCTATTTTCACGGTGAATTCTCGCAGGATTTTATTGCTGTGGTATACAATGTAATAGAAGTTTATAATAGTTCTCCTGGAAATAAGAACGGCAGGGGTACACTGATCGTTCCATAAAAAATATACCCGGAGGTTGAGATGGCATTATCTTTTTTGAATGAGTTGAATTCTTCTCTTCCCGAATACAGCATGGGATTGAACAGGATAAAACTGATTAATAAAGCAGTAATGGCAAATGCTGCCTGGAAGAAAGAATCATTTGCACATCTTAAAGGTCTTCTTCAGAAGATGGTAACAAAAAATGCTTCCGACATGGATTTTGGCGGTCCTCGTTCGAATGAACAGATCTGGTATCGCACCTATGGTGATAAAGCCCCCGATAAAGAACTGGCTGCGTGTACAGATGACGAGACTACAGCGATAATGATGAGTGTTCTTTCTGGTGAACAGAAAAATCTTCTCATCAAACAAAAGAACCTGGATTTTGCTCTTTCCGTAAAAACAGAAGAAACAAAGGAACCGATCCGTTTCCGGGGAAATATCTTTTTTGAAAGAAACTCACTGGCTGTGAATTTCCGTCTGATAAAACAGAAACTGTTCAATATAGAAGATCTGGAAATTCCTTCTGTTATAGTGAAACGACTCGATTTGAAATATGAAAAATCCGGCTTGTTCCTGATAACTGGCATTACTGGTTCCGGAAAAAGTACTACCCTGGACACTATCATCAATATGAACAATTTAAACAATAAGGCTCATATCATTATTATCGGTAATCCTATTGAATATATTCACAAATCCATCAAAAGTATAGTTACGCATCGAGACGTGGGCAGTGATGTTCTCAGTTTTCAGCATGGAACCATCGAAGCTCTGCGGCAGGACCCGGATATTATCATGGTGGGTGAGATGCGCGATGCAGCCACAATATCCACAGTTCTGGAAGTTACAGACAGCGGTCATAAAGTATATACAACACTGCACACCAGTTCTGCTGTGGACAGTATTCACAGAATTATAGCCGAATTTCCACCGGATGAGCAGGAACGGGTACGTTACCGTCTGGCGGATGTTCTGAAAGTAGTGATGTCGCAGAAACTGGTTCCCAATAAAAAAGGTAATCTTACGTTGGCAAAGGAGATACTTTCTGTAGATAATTCGATACAGGCGGCAATACGCAACGGCAATATAACCGAGATTTTCCAGATGCTTACAGAAGGAAAAACCAAAGGAATGTTCACCTTGCAGCAGGATCTTTACAAGTTAGTAAAAAGTGGAGTTATCACTGCCGAAACTGCTATGAATTACTGCAATAATAAAAAAGTAATGACCAATCTTTTAAATTATTCAGTATAAAGGAGTGAGAAAATGAAAAACATGTCATTTCAGAAATTAAAGAGAAGAATACCCTGGTATATTATCTCTGTATTGCTTACAATTCTGGGTTCTATTTCAATTGTTCTTTTATTTATAAGCTATTTTGTAATTCATAATAATACTTTTTTCTGGTGTCTTCTTATAAGCTGGATCACGATCCTCATTGTATCTACCATTGAGATCAGCATCCTGGAAAGACATAGAAAAAAAGCAGAAGATGAATTGGAAAAACAACTTCATGATAAGAAAAGGCTGTTAAAAGAAGTTTATCATCGTATGAAAAATCATATGCAGATGATATACAGTATGCTGAAATTGCAGAAAGAATATACCGAAGACGAACTTACCAGAATGGCGCTCGATGCCAGCAAAGACCGCGTAAAATCAATAACACTGGCTCATAGAAAAATGTCAGATGAAGAAGAATATATTCATATAGATTTTTCGGCTTATGTGAAAAATCTTATAAATCAACTACTGAACACTCAACAGGTTAATGAAGACAGGATCGCGGTAAAAATGAACATCAAATTTGCCCTGATGAACATAAATTACGCCATCCCCTGCGGGTTGATAATCAATGAACTGGTCTCTAATTCACTAAAATTTGCTTTCCCCGGAGAACAAAAAGGCGAAGTCAATGTATCGCTGCAAACTGATGATGAAGACAATTACATTCTTAGCGTAAGTGATAATGGCATCGGTTTTCCCGGGGATATCGATTTTCGTAATCCGGGAACTTTCGGGTTGCAATTAGTTAACATTCTGGTAGATCAGCTTAACAGCATAGTAGAATTAGACAGGGAAGGCGGTACCTCTGTAAAAATTACTTTCAAAAAAAGAGATTAAGATGAGAGCTCCTCTTTAAGGAAAGAAGAAATTATGGGTTATCAACAATTTCTTATGCTTATTCTGGCACTATTAATAATAGGTGTGGCTGTTTCGGTGGGGCTGGATATGTTCAATCAGAATTCACGAAACATAAACCGGCAATCGATAATCTCTGAAATGAACATCTATGCCGGTGTTGCTAATGCCTTCTACAAAGCTCCTGTTTCCCTGGGAGGAGGCGGAAGAGCATGGGATGTCGATAGACTCGGTTACTGGCTGGGCTTTAATTATGACCCCACCACAGGTACAACTTCCTCGAATAATGGGATTTATACTTTTTCTTCCAGCGGAGATACTTTAACTATTATCGGAGTGGGAACCGAAACAGGTAACAACAACAGCACAAATTTGCAGGCATCCATGACCATTCAGGGTACAAATTGCCAGATCGTTACGATTATAAATAATTAAAAAATCTCGAGTCGATTTGCAAGTATCGACTCGAAATCAGGAACAGTGAAAACAACCCCCACTAACTCCCCCTGGTTAGGGGGAGAATTAAAGAAGGGATTGAAACTATTTCAACAGCACCATCCTCTTTGTTTTATCGTAACTGTCTGTTCGCATTCTATAGAAATAAATTCCCGAGGAGACTGCTTTGCCATTATCATCTTTCCCATTCCAGATCACTGAGTGCCGACCTGCAGAAAGACGACCACTAACGATCTGTTTCACCTTCTGTCCTTTGATATTATAAATTATGATCTCTGCGTTCTCAGCGTCCTCTGCGGTGAGACTAAATGAAATTGTTGTTATTGGGTTGAAAGGATTCGGATAATTACCGGCAAGTTCTGTGCGTACAGGGATCAATTCGTTACCTGTATCAACTTGCACGTAAGGAATTATTACTGTATCGGTGGGGTCACTTTCGTTTTCCTGACTGTATTCTGCCGTAACGTAATATCCGTAATCTCCGCTTTCGAACAAAGAATCTACGTAGGTTAAAGCCAGGGTTGTATCCAGAAGTGTGAACGCTCCGCTATCGATATTCCGGTAGATATTATAATGCTGGAAATCTCTGGTACCGGTTTCTGATTGCTCCCAGTTCAGGGAGACATAACAATCATTTAACTCTCCTTCAAGATCGATGGGAGGAGCAAGGTAATGAAGTACAAAATCTACGGTTGTTGTCTGATCTTCAAAAACTTCTACATCATAGACGGTTATCGTTTCATATCCGGCAAGACTGGCAGTAACATCGAAAATTCCCACAGGACTTATAAAAGAATAATTTCCACTGGCATCCGGATTGGTTGAGCCATAATAGGTGGAGATTATTACATCTTCTATATTACCTGCTGGCAGAAGTGTTACCTGTCCGGCAATTGTACCATTTACAAAAGACAATGTGGGAAAGACTATATAATCAACCCAGGCACAATCTTCCGGCAGAGAAGTGCTACCGTCGCTGCTATCTTTCACATATACCCAGGAAAACGTGTGTGTTCCGGCAGTTACCGGGTAACTGGCATAAGTCCAGGGAGTGGAACCATCGGGTTCGGGTTGATAACGACCAGCTTCCACATCATCTATAAAGAACATCAATCCGTCATAGAAATAAGTTTGAGAAGGACTGTATTCGCAAGCCACACGATAATAAAAACTGATCTCACCATCTGTTACAACATCCACGGTTACACTCATGAAAGTTGCCTGGTTGTGAGTGATGGCATAAGATTTGGCACTGGCTGTTCCACTGTAAAAACTATCTGTCGCAATACTCCAGTTTATATCGGGGATAGTATCGATTATCGTGAAATCTTCGATCGGATTTACATTTGGCCAGTAAATAGTACATCCTACAAAATCCCAGGGATAATTTGTAAAACCACCCGATTCAAAATCTTCAATGAATATACCAACCGATGTGTCATAATTCCTGGTAACGATGTATTCTCCCGCTGTAACATTATAGATGAAAGTAACAGGAGTTCCAAAAGTGATCTCATCACTGGCAGTAACTGTATAAACAGCATCCTCGAAGGACTGAACGCCAATCTCTCCCAGGTTGACACTGCTTTGCACAATAGTGATAAGTGGATTTGAACAGGATAGATCGGCAATTGCTTCGGGTGAGGAAGCATGTCCATCGTTATGGGTGGGAATTGTGATCGTAACCGTTTCTCCGGGATCGAGGACTCCGTTATTGTTTCCGGCGGCATCATCGATGATCATTTCATCTGCCCATAATACAGGAGCATAAGCTTCTATCACAAAATTGGATAGCCAGGTATTAGTACCATCTGTAGCACT
>JACNIV010000002.1 GCA_014382915.1 Candidatus Cloacimonadota bacterium
ATTTATTTCTGTCAAAGAAAATATTTTTCAACAGGCAATTTGTGGGTTTGCACCCACCCTACAAATTTTTCCTTCTCCGTTTGGGAGAGGGTGGTCAGCTTTGCTGACCGGGTGAGGGAAGTTTTTCTTGCGGTTTCTATAAAAAAAATTAGACTCTTCGTCGAATGCCGTTGAATGAGTTTCTCAGAGAGACAGCTTTTTTGATTGACCACACAACACCATGCGGCATCTTATGTTCCCTTTTGCTAAAAGGAGACAGTAGAGGATTCTAAAATCCCGAAGCAATTTGGATAGTAGTGCAATCCAGTTGACAGAATTTAATATTGCAAAAAAGTATGAGCCGTAAATTAAAAAATTATTGGTCGAAAGAAAAGAATAATGAAAAGAAAATACAGGTGTTTTGCACTTTTTTCAGGTGGATTGGACAGCATGCTTGCCGTGCTTCACATGAGCGAACTTGGCTTTGAAGTGTTACCGATTTTCTTTAAAAGTTTATTCTTTGGACCTGAGAATGCAAAGAAAGCAGCAGAGCAGATAGGTTTTGAACTGATCGTTCACGATATTTCAGAAAAACATCTGGAGATGTTGAAGAATCCACGTTATGGTTTTGGTAAGAACATGAACCCCTGCATAGATTGTCATGGTTTGATGTTCAGAGAAGCTGCACAATTGATGGAGCAATACAAGATCGATTTTATCATCTCCGGTGAAGTATTGGGTCAAAGACCCATGAGCCAGCGTCGCGATGCCCTGAACGCTGTGGGAAAATTAAGCCAGATCAAAGATCTGCTGGTTCGTCCGCTTTCCCAGAAATTACTTACCGATACCATTCCCATACGTGAAGGCTGGGTAAAAAAAGAGGAGATGCTGGATATCCAGGGCAGGGGGAGATACCGTCAAATAGAAATGGCAAAAAAATATAAGATAACATTTTATCAGAATCCCGGTGGTGGCTGCCTGCTTACAGATGCCGGCTATTCACGGCGCCTTAGAGACCTGATGGATCTCGATATGATGGAGATGAAATTCATTGCCTTCCTCAAAACCGGCAGGCATTTCCGGATAAGTGAGAATATAAAGATAATTGTTGGCAGGAATGAAAAGGATAATGATGCTCTCACTAACCTGGCAGTAGATGAGATAGTATTGCAAGCGAAAGATTTTCCGGGACCTTTAGGGATATTAAATTCAATAATATTACCTGCCGAAGAAGATATCAAGATCGCAGCTTCACTGCTTCTGCGTTATTGTAACAAAGCACCCGAAACAGCGACAGTGGTTTATGGGAAAAAATTTCAATTGCAAATTGCAGTAGAAGTTAAGAAAATGTCATCAGAAAAGGTGGAGGAATATCTGATTTAGGTGATTTTATGAAATATAAAGTGTATAATGTCCTTCCCGAATTCGGCACGAATACTTACCTTGTGTGGGATGAAAACTCACGGCAGGCAATGATGATCGATCCGGCTGCACCGGATAGAATTCTGCTCGAAGAGATCAAAAACCTGAAATTAGATTTGAAATACATAATTAATACTCACAGACATGGCGACCATATTGCGGGAAATCAACTTATTAAAGATAGTTTTCCTGCTCCGCTCTGTATTCATAAAGACGATGCCGCCAAACTTACGGATGTCAAACTGAATCTGAGTGAATTCTGGAATGCCGATATCGTTTCACCACCTGCAGATGTTCTCTTGGAAGATGGAAATATGATCACTCTTGGCAGCTATGAAGTCATTGTTATTCACACTCCCGGGCATACTCAGGGTGGTATTTGCCTGCTGGTAGAAGGGCTTTTGTTTTCGGGAGACTCTCTTTTTTCGAAAGGGATCGGTCGCACAGATCTTCCGGGTGGAAATTATGAAATGCTGGTATCCTCGATTAAAGATAAGCTTTTTAAGCTGCCCGATGAAACGATAGTTCTACCCGGTCATGGACCGGAAACCACTATTAAGAAAGAGAAGAGAGAGAATCCTTTTGTTGGTTTAGATGCAAGATTATAGTTAATTCATGAATTTAAATTTTCTCAGGAAAAAAGAAAGTTTTTCTACTTCATTTTTCTATTTTAATAACAGACATTTTCTGGTTTGAACAGGAATATTATCCACTCGAAGCTGGTAAAAGTAAATACCTGATGTAACCTGTTGACCTGTCTTATCAGAACCGTCCCAAACAATTGAAGATTGAGAATTGAATATTGAAAATTGACGGATTTTCTGACCTTTCAAATTATAAATTATTAGCTCAGTGTTTTTCTCAGTGTTCTCGGTGGTAAGACTAAAAGAAATCGTTGTTGCAAAACTGCGACCGGCTCCTGACGGTTTAAATGGATTCGGGTAATTATACAAATTGAATGATGAAAAAGATGTCTGGTTCTCATCTACTGAAACCGGATTCCATATCAAGTCCACGAATTCCGGGTGATCTATGAAGGGATTGCGGTTCTCCTGGTAGAAGTAAACTTTATCATTGCGTTGGATCTCCCAATCATCCACAGGATCTTGCAGGTACCACTCCAGCAGTGTAGATTTCAAACCATGATAGGGTTCCCCGTTGGGTGAGGAAGGAATATAATCTACCATTTCCAGGTCGGGTTCACCATTCTCACCTTCATAACGCACTTCCATATAGAAGATCATTCTGGCTACATCACCTTTCACGGCATCGCGCGGTTCCCATGAATCTTCATCATGATAACATCCTGTAGGTCCATCACCATCGATATACTCCGTTCCGCCATTGTCGAAATCCAGGTTGCCCCGGGCAGAATTTACCGAAACATCTGTGGGACGTATATGATGAGCATCGGTTCCGGGTGGAGGATCGTTACCAAAATCTCCATGCGATTTTGCCCATACATGCTCGCGGTTCCAGTCAGACGGATCTCCGCCAAATTCATCTTTTGGCAGGCTCCAGCCGGTATACAGCAGGATCACGTTATCCGAGTTATCCGGGTCTTCATCCGTATCTGGCAAGATATAATCACGCAGTGCATCATAAGAAAATTCGATATGTCCACTGATGATATCGTTTAACGCTGTTTTTAAAGAATCGCCGGTTAACCCTTCGGTTCCATCATAATAGCCCGGAGGAATTTGTGCGAAAAGATTTAGTGTGTTTAAGGTTATGAATATTAATAATAATATTTTCATTTTATCCATCCATTTATCTAATTCAATTTAAACAAAATATTTTGAGTATATTTGTGTCAAATGAAAATAGGTATCTCTCGGAATAATTTAGAATCATTTTATTCTTTTCCCATTCCAACGCAGGAGCATTGGAACGAGAGGGTAGGTTAAATATTTATGAATCAATCCGGTACTGAACAACAGTATGCGTTAATCTTGAAAAGGTCAACAACGCACAAATTCTTGAGAGAGACCTTTTCAAGGTTTCTTTTTACATCGAAAAACAGGCTTGTTTTATTGACACAAAATCCCGATCATCTTTTTTTGCTTTGAGTTAAAAAGAATTAAATTAATATGGATGATTTAAAGAAGAAGCGTGATTTTTTCGAACTGAATTTAAAGCTGGAAATAAAATTTAATTTCCGTAAGGTTTACGGAAACGATAATCCGGTTCACCTGGAGATTGGCAGTGGCAGGGGAGAATTTCTTTTACATAAATCAGTTCAACACCCCGATGTAAATTTCCTGGCGATAGAATTAAAGGAAAAGAGGATAAAAACTATAATTCGTCAGCTTGATACGAAAATCAATAAAAATGTACGAGTAGCAAGGTTATTTGTGGATGAAAAAATTACAGACTATATTCCTGAGGAATCGTTTCAGATGATCTATATTATTCATCCTGATCCGTGGCCCAAACGAAAGCATCATAAGAACAGACTTATTCAGCATTGTTTTATAGATGTTCTCTGGAGGATAATGAAACCGGGAGGGTTTATCGAGATTTCCACCGATCATAAAGAATATGCGAACTGGATCGTTCAACACTTCCGGGAAAGAAAGGATTTTGAGTCGGTTTATGATAAAGGATTTACTAAGAATCCCGAAGAAGAGCACATCGAAACATTTTTCGAGAAAAAGAAAAGAGAAGAAGGATTTGAACCTTTTTTTATGAAATACAGGAAGGTATAACTATTTAACTACAATGGAGTTGGAGAAATAATGGATAGAACAAAACTGGAAAATATTTACAAAGATAATATCGAACATGCCAGCAATTATTATAGCCCATTTGCCTGTAGGAATGAATATGCTTTCCGCCTGAAAAAAGATGCTACATGTTATATGAGAACACCATTTGCAGTGGATCGCGATAGAATTCTTCATAGTGGAGCTTACCAGCGATACCAGGGTAAAACACAGGTGTTTTCATTCACCAATATGTTCGATGAAGAGACTTCAAATCGTAGCCTGCACACAACTTATGTTTCCCAGATCTCCCGTACGATAGGTAATATGTTAAGGATGAACCTGGAACTAGTAGAAGCAATTGCTCTGGGTCATGACCTGGGTCATCCTCCTTTTGGTCATGATGGTGAAATAGCACTTAGTAAAAGTTGTGTAAAACACGGTATCGAGCAATTCCATCATAATATTCAAAGCCTTCATATAGTAGATAACATCTCGCATCAGGGTAATGGATTAAACCTTACCTTCCAGGTACGTGATGGTATTATATCTCATGACGGAGAAGTACATCATATTGTATTAAAGCCCAATCGTAAAAAAACAGAAGAAGACATCAGAGTTTACATAGAAAAGAAAAAGAATGGCAGAAAAGTTGATTGGATGCCGGCGACCATGGAAGGCTGTGTTGTTCGCATTTCAGATACGATTGCCTATATTGGTCAGGATATTGAAGATGCCATTCGTCTGAACATCCTGAAACGGGAAGAAATACCCAAAGATTGTGCCGAATATCTGGGAAATACAAACAGTCAAATTATAGATACACTGGTGAAAAGTGTGATACTAAACAGTTTTGAAAAGGATTTTGTAGCATTCGACGATGAGACTTCCCATTATCTTCAAAAACTTAAAAAATTCAATTATTCACGCATTTATACAGATGGTAACGTAAAAAAAGCCCGTACTATCATCGATAAAAGCATGGAAATTCTTTTTGAACAATACATGGAAGACATCGAAAAGAAAAACCACCATTCCAAGATATTTACTCAGTTTCTGAACAGGAAGAACAAAAAATATATGAATATTTTTTCCATTACAGAAAAGGCACGGGATTTTATAGCTACTATGACCGATAGGTATTACAATGAAGAAATAAAAACATATTTATTGCCGGGAAGTTTTTATTGATAAATTATTAGACAAAATATATGGTTCACAAATATTTAGCTTAATAAGTTCAGGAGAAATTAATGGAATATATAGATTTTCAAAAAGAAGTACAGGAAATTACAGGTCGAATCTCTTATATCAGGAGGTTACTTTGACACTGCTCAGATTGAGCAGAAAATAGAACAGCACGAAAGGGAGATGAACAAACCCGATTTCTGGAATGATCAAAAAAGAGCACAAAAAGTAACCAGAGAGATCAATAATCTTCGTATTCAACTGGGAAAAGAAAAAAAAGTACAACAGATCGATGAAGACCTGAGAACATATGGCATGCTGCTGAAAGAAGATTTCAGCGACTCATTATTGAAAGAAGCTGTTAACGAACTGTTAGAAATAAAACCTTTTATAGATGATGTAGAAACCCAATTTCTTTTAAATGGCAAAACCGATTTCAACGATGCAATTTTAACTATTCATCCCGGAGCTGGTGGAACCGAATCGCAGGATTGGGCAGAAATGCTGCTTCGCATGTACAATCGCTGGGCTGAAAAAACGGGTTTCAAAGCAGAGATTGTAGATTACCTGCCGGGTGATGAAGCAGGACTTAAAAGCGTTACAGTGGAAATCTTTGGTAATTATGCTTACGGTAATTTAAAGGCGGAATCAGGAATTCACCGATTGGTAAGGATATCACCATTTAATGCTCAGGGAAAAAGACAGACTTCCTTTGCTTCCGTATTTGTATATCCCATCATTGAAGATGATGCAGATATCGAGATCGACCCAAAGGAATTGAGGATAGATACTTATCGAGCCAGTGGTAAAGGCGGGCAGGGCGTAAACACAACCGATTCTGCTGTTCGGATAACTCATCTTCCTACCAATATTGTTGTTCAATGCCAGAATGAACGTTCACAAATTATTAATCGTGATGTTGCCATGAAGATATTGAAATCACGTTTGTACCAACAGCGGGAAGAAGAACGCGAAAAAGAACGAAAGCAACTGGAAAATGCTAAAACGGATATTGGCTGGGGGAATCAGATACGGTCTTATGTTTTCCATCCCTATCAGATGGTGAAAGATCATCGCACAAAATATGAAACCGGTAACATATCCAACGTTATGGATGGGAATATCAGTGGATTTATGAGTGCCTATTTAAAATTTATGGCAGAGAAGAAAAGTTAAATTTATTCATAACAGGAAATCTAAATGAATTATAAAGAATTGATTACTAAACTGGATAAATCAAATATGCCACGCCATATTGCCATTATCATGGATGGGAACGGACGATGGGCAAAAAAACACAAAACAAAACGTATTAACGGGCACAAAGAAGGTGTAAAAGCTGTTCGCCGTATTGTGGAAACTGCCGTGGAAGCTGGTGCGGAGTACCTTACTATTTATGCTTTTTCCACCGAAAACTGGAGACGCTCCAAAACAGAAGTTTCCTATCTTCTGAAACTTATTATGGATTCTCTGGTGAAAGAAATAGATGAACTGATCAAAAATAATGTAAATATCAGGTTTATTGGCAGCAAGGAAAAGCTGGATGAATCATATAATAAACGAGTTATGGAAACATGTAAGAAAAGCTGGAAAAACACCGGTTTACATTTGAATGTGGCAATGAATTATGGTGGCAGGAAAGAGCTTCTGGACGCTTTTAACTCGATTTTGGCTGATGTATGTTCGGGTAAGTTGGATACAGAAATAACCGAAAAAATAGTAAGTGATTATCTGTATACAGCCGGTATGCCAGAAGTGGATCTGGTGATTCGAACCAGCGGGGAAGAGAGGCTTTCCAATTTTCTCATCTGGCAAAGTGCTTACGCCGAATTCTGGTTCACGCAAACCCTCTGGCCCGATTTCAGCCGTGAAGAATTTATACAGGCCATGCTCGATTTCCAACAACGAAAAAGAAGATTTGGCGAAAGATAATGGACATTATTAAAAGATTATTAGTAGCATTATTTTTCATGCCTGCAATCCTGATTATTTTCTATACAGGTGGTATTGCACTAATAAGTTTTCTTGCACTGGTAGTTTTTATACAGACGTATGAATTGCGTGAAATATTTTTAATAAAAGAGATCAAAATACCGCTGATTACCATTCCTCTCAGCGTTCTTGTTTTTGCGGCTGTAATTTTTTATTCATTTCCAGAGATCCTGGCAGCACTTCTTCTTATATTCATCCTGGTAATGGGAAAAGACCTGATTTCAGGTAGATCACAAGGAACATTGAATCGAATTACTGCGACAATATTCTCCATAATATACACTTCATTTTTCCTGGCTGCTGTTTATAAAATACGTTTATTGGATAGTGGTGCTTTCCTTATTCTAAGCTTGATTTCACTTATCTGGATCACAGATTCAGCAGCTTTTTTTGTCGGCAGGGCTTTTGGAAAACATCGCGGGATATTCAAAGCCAGCCCTAATAAATCGTTGGAAGGTTATTTTGCAGGAATATTAGCAGCTTTAATTGGTGCATTTGCATCATCATGGGTTTTTGATTTTACTGCAATACAAGCAATATTGCTGGCTGTATCAGTTGGAATTTTTGGTCAGTTCGGAGACCTCTTTGAATCTATGTTGAAAAGGGATGTAGGAATTAAGGATAGCTCATCTATTTTGCCCGGACACGGTGGGGTTCTGGACAGATTAGACAGCCTACAAATAGCTGCCCCTGTTTTTTATCTGTTACTCTTTTTTTTCAAATAAGGAGATTAAATGAAAAAAGTAATTAAAGAAAATTTCGCTTTCTTCGATACGAAGGGATTAAATAATAAAAACCTGCCCAAAATAGTTCTTATTACCGGCGGAGCTGGTTTTATCGGTTCCAATTTTATCCGCTATTTGATCAGAAAATACCCAGATTATAAGATCATAAATTTCGATAAACTTACGTATGCAGGCAACTTATATAACCTGGAAATGATAGATGATAATCCCAATTACGCCTTTATGAGAGGTGATGTTTCCAATAAGGCGGATGTAAAGAATGTATTCGAGCAGTTCAATCCCGATTTCGTGGTTCATTTTGCTGCAGAATCTCACGTGGACAGAAGCATCATCAATCCGGATCTTTTTTTGCAGACCAATATCCTGGGCACACAGATACTTCTCAATTATTCACGTGAATATAAAGTGGAAAAATTTGTTCTAATCTCTACCGATGAGGTTTATGGTTCTATTC
>JACNIV010000003.1 GCA_014382915.1 Candidatus Cloacimonadota bacterium
TCCTCTTCATATAGAATTGGATGGAAAACAGGAAAACGACAACAAACAGGTCAAGATCGGAACAACAAAGAAAGGTATTGGACCTTGTTACTCAGATGCAGTAAGCAGAATTGGTATAAGATTTGGAGATCTCTTCGAAAAAGAAAATCTTATCCAAAGAATAAATAACCTCCTTTCATTTCATGGAAGAGCATCACAAAATGCCGAAGCTCTGGCAGTAAAGCTGATAGAAGCAGGTAAAAGACTTCAGCCATACCTGGAACAAATTCCTTATCTTCTACAAAAAGTATCCAATAAAAAGCTGCTTTTTGAAGGCGCTCAAGGTTCACTTCTTGATATTAATTTTGGCACCTATCCCTTTGTAACATCTTCACATACAATTGTTGGCGGGATACCTGTTGGAACTGGCTATTCAAAAAAGATCGACCGTGTTGTAGGTGTTTACAAAAGCTATTATACCCGCGTTGGTGAAGGTCCTTTTCCTACTGAACTTTTAGATGAAATCGGAGAACGAATCCGTGTGCAGGGTAACGAATACGGTTCTACCACCGGACGTCCCCGTCGTTGCGGTTGGTTCGATGCAGTAGCTGCTAAATTCACTGCTATGATCAATAATATCGACGAAATAGCTTTAACCTTACTGGATGTTCTATCGGGCATCGATAAGCTGAAAATATGTACAAAATATCACATAGATGATCAGCTTACAGATGAATTCCCTTATAGTGCAAATACTCTCTCTAAAGCAAAGCCAGAATATATCGAATTGGAAGGCTGGAAAGAAGACATTTCTAATATAAAAGAATACAATAAGTTACCTGAGAACACCAAAGAATATATCTCGAAAATTGAAGAAATCCTGAAAGTAAGAGTTTCGATAGTGTCAGTAGGACCGAACCGCAGTCAGACAATATTCGGAGGCTAAAGATGAGTATTGTAATAAAAGAAGTTATAAGCAAGAGAGAACTGAAGAAATTCATAACTTTTCCAGATAAACTTTATGCAGGAAACAAATATTGGATACCTTCATTACATTCAGAGGAAATGAATACTCTTCATAAAGATAAAAATCCAGCTTTTGATTTTTGTGATGTAAAATATTGGCTTGCTTACAAAGATGGAAAAATTGTGGGAAGGATTGCAGGAATAATTGTTACGCGATACATTAATAAATGGAAAAATAAATATGCCCGTTTCGGTTGGGTCGATTTTATAGACGATGATAATGTATCCAAAGCTCTTTTTGACACATTGGAAACCTGGGCAAAAGATAAAGGGATGGGAGCAGTTCACGGTCCACTTGGTTTTACCGATCTCGACCCTGAAGGAATGCTTATAGAAGGATTTGATGAACTTGGAACAATCGTAACTATTTACAATTACCCATATTATCCGGAACATCTTGAGAGACTTGGATACAAAAAGGACATTGACTGGGTAGAATTTGAAGTAAAAGTACCGGATAAATTACCAGAAAAAATTAAAAGGATCGCTGCAGTAGTTAAAAAGAAAAATAAACTACAAATCTTAAATGCAACTAAATCGAAGGATCTGCTTCCTTATGCAAAAGAGATATTCCAGGTTATAAATGAAGCATTCGAACCACTTTATGGAGTAGTGCCATTAACAGAAAAACAAATTGATAAGTATATTAAACAGTATTTTAGTATGATCCGGCCGGATTTTGTTTCACTCATTCTTGATGAGCAAAATAAGATAGCGGCATTTGGAATTACTATGCCATCTCTATCAAAAGCCTTCCAAAAGGCAAAAGGAAAACTCTTTCCTCTTGGCCTTTTCCATATTATGAAAGCTCTAAAGAAAAACGATCGAGTAGATCTGTATCTTGTAGCAGTTAGACCTGACTTGCAGGGAAAAGGAGTTAATTCCCTCTTATTTAATAATCTCTTTAATACATACAAAAGTAATAATATCATCACGGCAGAAACAAACCCGGAATTGGAAAGCAACACCAAGGTCCAGGCACAATGGAAATTTTTTGACCGAAGACAACATAAGAGAAGGCGATGTTACATAAAGCAACTGAAATAATCAGGAGGATAGAGAATAAACTTAGCAAATAAGGAAGGATTGTATGGAAATCGTTAAAACTGTTATTCTGTGTATTATTGCTTATTTCATCGGCTCGATTTCATTCAGTTACATTATTACAAAAAAAGTTAAAGGTAAAGATATCCGGAATATCGATGTGAAGAATGCCGGAGCTCTTAATGTATTTGTAAGTGTCGGTTCTTTATTGGGGATAATGGTAGCTGTGCTGGATGGTATTAAAACATTAGTCATTGTTCTTGCAGCCCGTGCATGGGGATTGGATATTACATACACAATTATCGCTGCTTCATTTGGAATTGTGGGTCATTGCTTTCCAATTTATTACAATTTTTATGGTGGAAAAGGTGCAAGTGCTGTGACGGGAATATTAATCTACTTCATACCTCTTGAACTTTTAATATGTATAATTCCTGCAGTTATAATTGGCTTCCTGATACATAGACCCGGATATGCACCAGTATTTTTTATACCTTTATCACCTCTTGCTGCTTATATTTCACACAAATCTTTAATATTGGTAAACGCGCTGATTTATGTTGTATTTCTAACTACCGTACTCAATGCTATTATTTACTTCACAAAAAGAGATCGGAAAGTATTTGTAGATTAATATAATAATAAATCTAAACCAATAGCATCTCTGTTCTGACTTGGGAAAGCAAATAATTCTTGACATTAAAAAGGGCTATCACAAGGTAGCGCAGCCTTTGTAACAAGGCGTTATATAAAGAGTTACGTGATAGATAGATGATGAATTTGGAAGGAGACTTGAATGAAAAGAACTTATCAACCTCATAACCGGAAGAGGAGAAACAAACACGGCTTTCGCTCCAGAATGGCAACTAAAGGCGGACGTAAAGTTCTGGCACACAGGAGAACCAAAGGAAGATCGCGTTTAACTGTTAGCGATCAATGAGATTTATAACCTCAAAAAGAGAGTACCAGAGTGTTTACGAAGATAATATAAAATACGAAGGTAATCTCTTTATTGTTTTAAAGAAAAATATACCTGATGACCTGTTTGCAGTTGGAATTGTTGTAAGTAAAAAAGTAGGAAAAGCTGTTAATCGCAATAAAGTAAAAAGGCGTGTAAACGCGTTCCTCAGAGAAAATGTCCATCTGCATAAAAGCGGGAAAAAAATTGTAGTCATTGCAAAACCTGAAGCCGGAAATGCTGAATGGAAGGAAATTGAAAAAGAGTTAACCGCTTTATTCTCGAAATAAATATGAAAATTTTTAATAAGCTGGCTTTACTGTTAATTAGTTTTTATAAGAAATTTATTTCGGTTGTATTGCCACCCACATGCCGATTTAATCCAACTTGCAGTCAATATTCTTACGAAGCATTTTCCAAATACACTTTCTTCAAAGCAATGAAACTTTCTATTTTACGAATTATTAAATGTCATCCTTTTCATTCGGGTGGACATGATCCACTTCCCTAAGGAGCAATTATGGAAAAAAAAACACTGTTGGCAGTACTGTTGATCCTGGTAGTATTCTGGATCAGTAGCGAATTTATCTGGAAAAAACAAAAACCCGCGACAACAGAGCAACCTGTTACAGAAAATGTTATAGAAACCACGGTTTCTTCCCAGCCCGAAGTTCAGAGTGTTACAGAAATTCCCATTAAAACACAAACCGATGTTGATATTCAGGATGATATCATTCTGGAAAATGATTTACTTAAGATCACCTTTACCAACCTTGGTGGAGAGATTACTTCCATTCAGTTAAAAGAGTATTTTCTTTCCGACAAAATCACACCTGTAGATTTAATCCCAGTTAATGGATCCATCTTTAATATAGAGCTTCAAATGAACACAGGTAATGTAATAAATCTTGGAAATGTTGCATTCCAATATGATGTTTACGAAGAAAGCAACCGGGTGATATTTATTGCGCACACAGAAGAGGGAATAATTGAAAAGACTTTCACTTTATCCAATAATTATCAACTCGATTTTGCTTTAAAAACAAATGGTTATGAAAACCTGAAAAGCTATAATATCGGTATTGACAGCGGAATTGCCGATACGGAAGAATATCTCAAAATGAAATCCCGCGAATATAAAGTTGTGGGACAATTGGATAATACAATCACAAAATTCACGTTATCTAAACTGGAGGAAACACATGAACTGTCTGGTAATCTGGATTGGGCTGCTGTTAAATCTAAATATTTTACCCTGGCAGTGATTCCCGGTGATCTTATCGAAATGAACAGACTGCAGGCTTTCCAGCAGAACGAAAGTCCGGCAATGCAACTTGGGATTAATATTTCCGGGTCAGGGTTTGTTCATGATTTTCAACTTTATTTTGGACCGTTGATCTATGAAAACCTGAAAATTTACGGCAATGGCATAGAAAGCACAGTAGAAATAGGGCCTAAATTCCTGCAATGGATCAGCAAAATATTTATGGCTTTTCTCAAAATCCTGAACAGTATTATTCCCAGTTGGGGAATATGTGTATTGATTTTTGCTATTATATTGAAAGTATTATTACACCCGCTTACTCACAAGAGCTTTGAATCCAGCACCAAGATGCAGAAGATACAACCCCTGATGAAAGAAATTCAAGCCAAATACAAACATGATCCGCAACTAATGAATACAGAACTAAAAAAATTATACAAAGAACACGGTGTCAGTCCGCTTGGAGGATGTTTACCCATACTGTTGCAAATGCCCATTCTTTTTGCACTTTATCCTATTCTGCGTTATTCCATCGATCTTCGTCAGGCACGTTTTCTCTGGCTTCCAGACCTATCCGAACCTGATCCCATCTGGCTGCTGCCAATCCTGATGGCAGTTTTCATGTTCGTTCAGCAGAAACTCATGGCACCTTCCAAACAAACTCTGGAAAATATGGATGAAAAACAAAGAGCTACCCAGCAAAGCCAGAAAATGATGATGTATTTCATGCCTATCATGATGTTCTTTATTTTCAAATCACTATCTTCCGGTCTGGTTCTGTACTGGACGGTTTTCTCTATCATAGGTACTATTCAGCAATACTTTATCAAGAAAAAATTCAGTAGGGAATAATTATGCGAGAATTAGTTAAAGAAGGAAAATCTACCTCGGCTATCATTAATGAATTCATGAAAGAATTCAATCTCAAGCTCGATGATTTTAAATTTGAAGTAATAGAAGAAGGTTCCGGTGGTTTTCTCAAACTGTTCGGTTCCAAACCTACAAAAATAAAATTTTACTTAGCCGATGTTTCCGAGAAGATCAAAGAATTCACAGAAGGTATTCTTGGTCGCATGAATGTTGAATATGAATTGATCCAGGCTAAGCAGGAAGACGGTTACTACAACGTACACATCAGTGGCAGTAAAGATCCGGGCTTTATCATCGGTAAGGAAGGCAAATTATTGGACAGCCTGCAGCATTTGCTTAACCAGATGATAAATAAAGCCGAGAAAAAACAGTTCAAAATACATCTTGATGTCGATGGTTACAGGAAGCGTCGTGAAGACGCTCTAATCGAAAAAGTCAGGAGTATTTCCGCCAAGGTGAAAAAACGTGGAAAAAGCATCACCCTGGAACCGCTTCATGCCGCCAACCGAAGGATCGTTCATCAGTTTATAGAAAAAGATAGAAGCTTGCAAACGATGACGATCGGTGAAGGCGAAATAAAAAGAGTTGTGATCCTTCCTGCTAATAGATCCATGGATAAACAAAGGAAAAAAGATAAGGAAAAGTAAAGATAAGCAAATTAAACTTACCTTGATTTTGCTTTATATTTTAATATTAAGAATAGAATTTACTCGACAATAAAAGTATTAGAAAATAAGTAAGTAAACATGGAGTTGCTTATGAAAAGAATTGCTTTTTTCTTTTTACTTATGTTTTCTATAAATCTATTTTCGCAAACAAAAATCGATAGTCTGGAAAATCAACTAAAAATAGTTATTAAAACCGAGAAGATCGATATTTTAAATGAATTATCACAACACTATTGTGAAATATCACCACAAAAAACTATTGAATATAGCAACCAAGCGTTAGAATTATCACAACAATATAATTATAAAGATGGAGAAGTACAAGCTTTAAAAAATATCGGCGTCGGAAATTATTATTTAAGTAATTACGATATATCTTTAGAATACTATTTTAAATCATTAGAGATATTTAAAGAAATCGAAGACAAAGAAGGTGCTTCTAGTATTTTAAATAACATCGGCGTTATTTATTGGAAACTATTCGATTTTGAAAAGGCTTTGGAAATTTATAATGAGTCGTTAAAAGTAATGAAGGAATTTGAAAACAAAGAAGGAATTGCCAGAGCACAAAACAACATTGGACTAATCTATATGACGTTGCAAAATTATGATAAAGCCTTAGAATATTTTACTAAATCTTTAACGAATATGGAAGAACTGGGAAATAAAAATAATCTTGCTTATTGTTTAAATAATATCGGAATCATATACTGGTATTTAGAGAATTATGATAAATCCCTGGAATACTATCTGAGATCATACACAATAAATAAAGAGATCGATAATAAATACGGAATTGCCGGAAGTTTAAAGAATATTGGCGGTATTTATGTTAAACTCGAAGAGTATGATAACTCAATAATTTATTTTGAAGAGAGCTTAAAACTTGCTAAAGAAATAGAAGCAAAAGATTTGATCCAAAATATCTATATAGCATTTTCCGAGCTATTTTCCGTTAAAGAAGATTATAAAAAAGCACTTGAATACTTTACACTTTATACCGCAGTTAAAGATAGCATCTTTACTAAAGAGAGCAGCGAAAGAATAGCAGAGATGCAAACAAAATATGAAACAGAAAAAAAAGAACAGGAAAATGAGTTACTGAAGAAAGTTATTGAAATACAGAGACTGAAAATTAATAAACAGCAGAATTTCCGAAATTTATTGATCGTTATTTCTGTTTTTATTCTTTTTCTGGCTTTTGTAATTTATACACGTTATCGTTCCAAACAAAAAGTAAATATTATGCTCAACCAGAAAAATATCCAAATCGAACAAACAAACAAAGAATTAAGAGAAAAGAACAAAGAACTGGAAATTCACAGGGAACATATTAAGTTGATCAACCAAATTCTGCGGCATGACATCAGGAATAATTTAACTGTGATCAACAGCGCTGTAAGATTATTCCTGAAAGACGGCACCAATAACCTGATTCATGGAATTCAAGCGAATGTATCTAAAAGTTTATCTCTTATTAACAGTATGCAGGAAATTGAAAAATTCATGGATAGTAATAAGAAAGTGAAATTGATCGACTTACGAAAAGTTATTAACCGGGTAGCTGAAAGTCACTTCGATTTTGATATTGATATCACTGTGACCGGTAAGGCAGTAGTACTGGCAGATGAAGCTTTATCCTCCGTTTTTGATAACCTCATTAATAATGCGATTGCCCATGGTAAAGCCGATAAAATTAATATAGAAATAAAAAAAGAAGACAAAGGGTGTGAAGTTAGAGTTTCGGATAACGGGTTTGGTATTCCGGACGAAATTAAGGACAAACTCTTTGAAGAAGGTTTTACATTTGGTGATGAAGGTCATGCCGGATTGGGTTTGTACATAGTTAAAAAAACCATGGATAGCTATGGTGGCAGTGTGTTTATTGAAAACAACCATCCCAAAGGAACAATTTTTATTTTAATGTTCAAGAAGGTTGGGTAGAAGAACTTTCCAAAACTTATCCGACATCTGCCGAAGCCTCTTCGTAAGAAATTTCGGCAAGTTAAAGAATGTTTTCATAGAAGTAATTTTAAGTTTCAATTAAAATGGAAAAATAGCAATAATATGAAAGAAGTTCAGAATAAGGAGATTCAAAATGC
Organism: Candidatus Cloacimonadota bacterium; assembly: GCA_014382915.1. Classification (GTDB taxonomy): domain Bacteria; phylum Cloacimonadota; class Cloacimonadia; order Cloacimonadales; family TCS61; genus JACNIV01. The sequence continues at coordinate 7,912 of JACNIV010000003.1, forward strand.
AAAGACGTACTACTCCATCAAAATCTGAAAAAAACTTTCATGATAATATTGATGAGATCTTAGACTATTTAGAACTAGGAAATTCAAAGAATAATGTAATCAAGAAATATCATATAGGGAAAACTATACTTAACCGTAAACTCCAAGAACTTGGATTACTTGAAAAATATTCAGATAGGAGTCATACAATTTCATTTGTTAATTTTCAGAAGTATAAAAATAAAATAGTGGAAATGAGGCGAAATGGTTGTAATGTAAGGGAAATTTCAGAAAAATGTAATGTTCGTTTAATGACCCTTCGAAAAGAATTAAAAAAAATAGATGAGTATCAGATTGATAGAAAAAAACTTGCTATGTATCAAACAGAAGGAGTCAAAAGATTTAATAAATACAAAAGTAAGATAATTCAAGGTTTTAAAGAAGGGAAATCTATTAATTCTTTAAGTAGGAAATTTGAAATTAGTCCGAATACAATAAATAGGAGATT
>JACNIV010000004.1 GCA_014382915.1 Candidatus Cloacimonadota bacterium
TACAACATCTATTGCTTTTTTTATCAAATCTTTATATATGTATTCATAATCATCTTTAAATGGCATAGCTACAAAGATTTTATAAAAATCAATGAAATTTTCTCTTGGTCTAAAATTAAATGGATACACTTTCCCTCCAAGTTATTTTTACATTCCTCATTCTCAATTGGTTAATCACATTCTTGTTATTTCTTTAGCTCTTCTTTCAACTTTTTCCACCAATCCAATCTTTTCTTTATCTCTTTTTCAAAACCGAATTTTGAAGGTTTATAATATGTTTTTTCACCCAATTTTTCTGGGAAATAATTCTGGTAACTATAGGCATTTTCATAGGCATGATCATATTCGTAACCCTTGCCGTAATCCAGGTCTTTCATCAGTTTTGTGGGAGCATTCCTGATGTGGAGCGGAACACCGAGATGACTTGTTTTCTGTGCATCTGCGGCAGCTTTTTTATAACCTTCATAAAGTGCATTGCTTTTTGGTGCGGTGGCTAAATAGACCACCAACTGCGCTAGCGCAGTATTTGCTTCCGGCATTCCCAAAAAGTGAACAGTATCTTTTACAGCAATTGCCTGAACCAGTGCATTGGGATCTGCCAGTCCCACATCTTCGGAAGCAAACCGCACCAATCGACGAGCTACATATAACGGGTCTTCTCCAGCTTCCAGCATGCGCGCAAGCCAGTATAATCCGGCTTGAGGATCACTGCCCCGCAATGATTTATGCAGAGCTGAAATCACATTATAATGCTCTTCACGGTCTTTATCGTAGAACATTGCTTTCCTGCTGAGGATCTTCGAGATGAACAGCACATCTACTTTCTGTCCTTCCGTTGTATTTTTAATGATGCTTTCCAGATAATTCAAAGCTTTCCGAGCATCTCCACTGCTTAGTTCTGCTAAAAAGGGAAGACATTTCTCTTCAAATTCAAATTTAATTTCTGTGACCTCCAAAGCTCTGTTTATGATGCGAATAATATCTTCATCGGAAAGTTGCTGCAGCACAAAAACAGTACAACGGGAAAGAAGAGGTGAAATCACTTCAAAGGAAGGATTTTCGGTGGTGGCGCCGATCAGGATAACAGCACCCGATTCGAGATAATACAGAAAGGCATCCTGCTGAGATTTATTGAAACGGTGTATTTCATCTATGAAAAGAATTGTACTTTGATTCTTTTCCTTAAGATTATATTCGGCTTCTTTCATCACGGCTTTCACATCTTTAATGCTGGAAAGAACCGCACTGAAAGCTGTAAAGCGGTTGGAAGTTTTCTTCTCGATGAGTCGTGCAATAGTGGTTTTACCAGTACCGGGAGGACCCCAGAGTATGAAAGAACTGTAATTATTATTTACAATCATATTACGCAGTTGAGAACCTTCTTCCAGCAATTTGGTTTGACCCATGATCTCTTCAATAGATTGGGGACGGATCTTTTCTGCTAATGGAATATTGGTTGGTTTCTTTTCTTCGGTGAACATAGAAATCTGATCGGACATATTTTCCTCGAAAATAATTTTCTATTATCCTCACAAAAAGGATAATGCATTGAAAATCATAATAGGAAATTATCTGTCAAATTAATTGATGTATTCAGGTATCTCCCGAAAAATGAAATGCATATCAAAGTTGGGGCTTTGATACAAGAATAAAACTATTCTCTTATAAGTTTCTTACTTATCTAATTTATACCCTCGCTTTAAGTGTGAGGGAAGCTAAAGAGAAGTCTAAACAGGGAAACTTCTATTCGCTAATATCCGCATCAGAAAAAACTAAAATTGACGCAATGAAGTTTATAATAATGTTTGGATTCGGAAAAAATTGGAGAAACAGAAAATGCAGAAAGCAGGAATGGATCTGACACAGGGACACATTATGAAGAACCTGGTGAGGTTATCACTTCCCATCATGCTGTCCAATTTCCTACAGATGTTCTACAATCTTACCGATGCTTTCTGGCTGGGTAAACTGGGTGAGAATGCCCGTGGAGCAGTTTCTGCTGCCGGTATTGCGTTTCCGCTCATATTCTTTCTTTCTTCCTTCGGATTTGGTTTCGTTATTGCCGGAACGGCTCTTATTGCTCAATATAAAGGAGCTGGCAGATTTGAAGAAATGAAAAAAGTCGTGGGGCAATTTGTTTTCATCTTGATCATATTTTGCGCTGTATTCATCTCCGCAAGTTTCATCTTTTTAGATCAGATTTTATCAATTCTGCAGGTTCCGTCTGAGATATTCATTGTGACCAGGCAGTATATTTCAATTATCCTGGTAGGTGTCATCTTCATGTTCATATTTCTTTCTTATCAAAGTTTTTCGCAGGGTTTGGGAGATACAGTTTCTCCCATGAAGATCCAGATAATTTCTGTTCTAATAAACCTGATTCTCGACCCAATCCTGATATTTGGAATGGGATTCTTTCCAAGATTGGAGGCGGTGGGAGCAGCTTATGCTACGCTGTTTGCCAGGATTGTAGCTGCTGTGCTAGCTATCGTCTATTTAGAGAAGAAAGCACCGATGATCATGCCCGGGATCAGGGATATGCTGCCGGAAAAAGAAATGCTGAAGAGAATTCTGAATATCAGTATTCCTGCCTCTCTTGGTCAGTCGATCACCAGTTTTGGATTTCTGCTTTTACAGGGTTTTGTAAACAGTTTTGGAACGGTTGTAATCTCGGTATTTTCCATTGGAAACCGCATGACCGGTTTCTTTATGATGCCGGCAATGGGCATCAGTAATGCACTGGCAACTGTGATCGGGCAAAACCTGGGAGCTGGGAAAATCGACAGAGCTGTGCAAAGCGTGAAAAAAGCTTTTGTTTTGATCATGGCGATCATGACGTTGGGTTGCGCTACGCTGTTTTTCTTCGGAGCTCAATTAACGAAATTCTTCATCAACGATCCGGCAGTAGTAGAAACAGGACAGAGGATGTTCCGCGTCACATCCTTGGCGTCTTTCGTGTTTGGAATTGTATTCATCTTCATGGGAGTTTTCAACGGTTCGGGTCACACCAAACCAACTATGTTGTTGAACATCATTCGTCTTTGGGGATTGCGCATTCCGTTTGTTTTGCTACTCTCCGGGTTAGCGTTTCAATACATTCGGGTAGATTTCTTAATTCCTTTCCTGAATTGGATCGCTAAACCTCTGGCAGCTTATCCTTACGATGCACTCTGGTGGTCGATGGTGATTTCCAATGCGATCGTGGCGATCTGGGCTTTAGTGATTTATCGAAAAGGAACCTGGAAGAAAGCTAGAATATAAATAACTCAACCATCCTGTTTGAGATATAAACCTTTTGCTGAGAATTCACGGTCAACAACCTGGCAGGTTGTTGTACATCAGGATTCATCCCGGAAGAATTGAACCTATGAGAATCAATCATAGCAGGCAGCAGGATGAATTCAGAAATAATTCTTATATGGAAACAGAGTTTCGATTGCAGTCGCATTCCCAAACAGAGTTTAGGAACGAGAGAAATATAAGTAACTTATACATTCTATTTTCAGATTTCATCCTGAAATTATAGCAAGAAATAGCTGCAAGAAAAATTCCAAATGATAATGAAAGAATCAGGCTATTATCAAATTTATAAATTACATACCTGTGATTACATTCAGAGCTTCAGGCAGAAGTTCAATTTTAAAATGCAACGGATTTTTCAGTGTTGGCAGTTCTCCATCAATATAAAAGGGTAGGGGTGTTTTGGTAATTACTTCGATGGTTCTGCTCTGTTTAAGATCTACTTCCGGTTCTTTTAAATGCTTACCTTTTATGGCAGAAGGAAGCAGCAACAAAACCCTTCTACGTGAGAGTTTTTCTATAAAGCAGATATCCAGGAAGCCATCGTTTACTTTGGCTTCAGGGGTTAACAGAAAACCACCTCCTGTATATTTTCCATTACCAATGGCAATAAGCAGAAAAGGTGAATTATATGTATAATCATCCAGTTTCACTTGAGCTTCAAACGGCTTTAAAGCAACTAAAGCCCTTATTACAGCAAGAAGATATCTGGGAAGACCGTTCAGATGTTTTATCTTATTCGAAATTTGGGCAGCTCTGGCGTCAAATCCTATACCCAGTGCATTAACAAAATAAAAATCTTCCAATTTGCCGACATCTATTTTTATGGTTTTATATCTCAGAAGCGTTTCAATTGCTTTGTTCAGGTGATTGGATATGTTGAAACTGTGAGAAAAATCGTTTCCACCGCCTTCCGGGATAATGCCAAAAGTTATTTCTTTATGTTTACCTGTTTTCATGATACCGGTCACTACTTCGTTTATAGTTCCGTCACCACCTACTGCAACAATATCTTTATATCCGTTATTTATGGCATCGATGGTTAATTCAGTGGCATGTAGAGGAGCTTTTGTAACTTCCAGCTCAAAATCCATATGATGTTTGTTTATTGCAGTTATAAGATTGCTTAACTTATTTCCGGTTCTTCCTCTGCCGGCAATCGTATTAACAATAAAAAACCATTTTTTATCCATGTTTTTTCCTTTTTCCCCTCATCGTCTCCGAAGGCTTTCGGGGTTACCTTCTCTCCCTTCTTGATTCCAATTTCTTAAGAATAAATACAAATTCACCTTTGGGAAGCTCTTCTGTCATTTGTGATAACTCTGTTAAATTACCCCAGAATATTTTTTCCTGCGGTTGGGTAAGTTTATAGGCGATTACAGCCTGCCTTTGTGGTCCTAAAACTCTGATCATGTCTCGTAGTATTGGTTTCAGGCGATAGGGTGCTTCCAGTAGAATTACGTTCAAATGTGTTGGTATCTTCTTAATGGCTTCCAGCCGCTTTTCCCTGTTTGCCGGAAGAAATCCATAATATAGAAATTTATCTATAGCTAAACCGGCAACCATCAGGGCAGCCATAATAGAAGAAGAACCCGGCACCGACACAACCTGAATCCCATTTTGGTGACATTGCCATACCAGGTTATTTCCCGGATCAGCAAAAAGCGGTGTACCAGCATCGCTGATAAGAGCAGCGGATTTACCTTCCATTAGCAGTATTTGCAGAATGCGATGCGATTGTTCCTTTTCGTTGTGCTCGTTCAGAAGTTCCAGTGGCTTTGTTATATTATATTTTTTCAGTATCCTGCTGCCGGTTTTGTATTCTTCGCAGATCACAAAATCCACTTCTTTTAGAGTTTGTAAAGCCCTGAGAGTTATATCATCCGGATTGCCGATAGGAGTAGCAACCACGAATAACTTACTTTTTGACAACATATATAATCTCACCACGATAGTTCTTGCGGATATAAAGATAAAGACCCACGAGAATTAATAAAACTGTAATTATTAAACCTATCAGGCTGAATTTCAGGCTGAGTGCATAAACTGCGGATTCAAATTTCATCTCAAGAACATGTTCACCTTTGGGAATTAGCACTCCCCGTAAAATGTAATTAGTTGCATAAATCTCTGTTTCTTTGCCATCCAAATACGCTTTCCATCCTGCTGGATAATATATCTCGCTCACTGTAAGGAAAGAAGTAGTATCGGTGCTAACAGAAAATTTCAATTTATGAAGATCGAATTCTATGAGGTTTACTTCAGCTTGGACGGGTGCATAAATCTCTTCGATGTTTTTTTCTACAATTGCTGAATGTGCCGGATTGAATTCCTGCTGGTTCAATTGTTTCCAGATGTCTCTTTTCTGTGGGATCAGTTCCACATTTTCTACGAACCAGGCACGAGGCAGGTAAGTAGTATTTTTGTAAATAGTCTGTTTCTGTTTTCTATCGTAGAAGGCGAATTCCAAGTTTTCCAGAGGTAGTTTCTCTGAATAGATCACATATTTTGTATTCAGCATATTCACGATATTCCAGTTAATGGGAATGCGGTTCTGGAATTCATAGTTCAGACAATTCTCGATGATCTCCTGGTAACGCTTCAATTTTGCACCGTGATATCCACCGATAGTTTGGTGGTAATATGCCCAGCGATTCTGTCCAAATTCACGACCCAGCGGGTAAATGCGAAAAATTTCTTTATCTTTAATCAGAAAATCATCTGCTAAAGTTTTTTTATAATGTTTTTCAATTTGGCTTTGTGGAGTAATTTCTTGCAGGAAGCGATTATCGATCAATAATAAATCTATTATTACAATAACAGCAATTAAGAGCAGGAAAGGATATTTTCCAATTTTCCCTCTGCCCAGAAGCAGTGTCAAACCCAAACTCAGTATTAGGATAATACCTGTCTGAATGCCGTCGTTAAACATTTTTTCTGCCCGGAGAGATTTTAACCGGTGCATCTGAGTATCGTTGTAATCAGCTTTTTCCCCGGCCTTGGAAAGTCCCAGGCTTTCAAAAGTACCGCTTAAAGCAATAAATAAGATGAAAAGAATAATAACTCCGATCAGCACTTTCTTAGTAAGTTCGAAGAAATTTGTATCGTTATCTTTAAATTTTTCTAGTACGGTTTTCAAGCCGTATCCTGCCAGAACTGCAAACGAGAACTGAACGAGTATCAATATCATTGCCGGCACACGGAACTTATTAAAACCAGGTAAATAATTTAACAGTAGATTAGAAAGGAAAGGCAGATGCCTTCCAAAAGAGATGAACAAAGCAACGATGGAAATAGCTGTAAGAACTTTTACCATACGTGACCTGTTGAAGAAAACAGCTAACAATGCAAAAAGAAATATTACCACACCCAAATACATTGAAGTTTGCGTAAAGGGCATCCATCCCCAATAATAAGGAGAAACTCCACCAAAGAAACTGGGATTGACAAAGGTTAATATTTCCAGCGGATGGAACGACCAACTGGTGGCATAACTTGTCTCTAATCCTTCAGCGCCACCCCGTATTGTATATTCTCCATATTCAAAGGTAGAAAAATATGGTTGTGCAACTGCCATAAAGGAAATAATGATCACTCCCAGAAACATTCCTGTGAATATGAGAAATGGTTTGAATTCTTTTTCTCGAATAGCCCATACAAGTTGGAAAATCCAATAAATTCCCAGCATCAAAAAAGTGTAATAGGAAATTTGCGGATGATTTTCGCGCAGTTGACCGATTATCAGCAAAGCTGCCAGACCCATGGCAAGAATGCTTTTCCTCTCCTTGAGATATTGTATTATGTAAAATATCCAGGGAATATAGATCAAAGCTTTGAATTTGGAATTATGCCCGATCTCCATGAGCCCGATAAAATGACAGGAAAGTGCAAGTGCAACCGCACTGATAAAGGCGATAAGAGGATCGAATTTAAGGTAGATCATTAACAAATAAATTCCCAGACCCATAGAGAAGAGAAGTAGTATTCGCCAGTTCATTATTTGGTTTGTAATTTTGATGATCGTATTAATAAAAGGATATTTCGAGCCGAATGAGATAAGATAGCCCGGCATACCACTGAACACATTAGGATTCCACAACGCCTGTTCTTTATGGATTTTGTTGTATTCCATCAGAACCTGGGCGGAAGTTCGCCACTGCATTGTATCACTTGCCGGAGGTGCATAATTTTGGAAGGCGATCTTGAAAAAAGAAATTGAGAGGATGATAAATAGAAGTCCAATAAATATAATATGCCGGAATTTACCTTCAAATATTTTTTCAAAAAATCCTGTGCTTATGCTTTTCTTAGATTTTTTCGCTTTTACTTTTACAGCCATTTTTATATCCTTATCTAATTTTTTTCTGAAAATTATTCAAAGTGGATTGAAGTCAAATAAAAAGTTATTATCTTTTCGACTCGACAGGTACGTCGAGTCGAAGTAATGCTCGAAAAGTCTCGAGTTGTCGTTCCTTTCGATTCGATATATTTTTGTTATCCTTAGCTTAGCGGAAATCTAATTGATTCCTAAATTTCCGATTTATCGGGAGGAATGACATGTTAGAATATAAAAATTCTTGTCATTCTGAAGTAAACTTCTTGGCTTTCTAATGAAGAATCTAAGAATTTTCTCTTATAGCTTGCGTAGACTCTTCGTCGAATGTCTTTGTAAGATTTTCTCAGAGTGACAATATAATCCATTTTTCTTGTTGATAAGTTGAATTTATCAACACAATTGCGTTCGCAAGTTCAACATACAACATCTATGTACATCATTTCAACAACAGCATTTTCTTTGTTTTTTCTGTTTTACCATTCACATTTAATTTATAGAAATAAACTCCACTTGAAACTCGTTTCCCATTATCATCCCGCCCATTCCAGATCATTTCACTGCGACCGGGGCTCATGTAGCAATCTAATAGGGTTTTGACTTTCTGTCCCTTTATATTGAAAA
>JACNIV010000005.1 GCA_014382915.1 Candidatus Cloacimonadota bacterium
TATCATTTCGATTTCTTCAGCAGTGGAAACGTGGGCAATATAAATTTTATTTCCAATCTCTTCCGACAGCTTCAAGATGAGCTCTGTTCCTTTAATTGCGCATTGCCTGTTTCGTATCGCATTGTGTTTCAGAACCGAATCATAAGGTAGTCTTTGTTTCCAAATATCAATGTATTCTTGAAGCTCGGTGTGAACAACAACGACTTTATCATATTTTTTTGCGATCATAAATATCTGTTTCAATACATCTTCATTTGTTACTGTTTCGTTAGAACTTGATCCTGCCAGGAAAACTTTTATTCCTGCAATATCAGATGGTTCTTCACCTAAAATTTCTTCAATATTTTTAAGATTGAAATTTGTTGCTCCTATATGGAATTTGTAATTCACAGAAGCCTTCTTGGCAGCTTCTCTTTTTATGTTCAGGTTTTCCAAATTTATTGTAGCAGGAATCGTATTTGGCATATCGAAAATGGTAGTTACTCCACCAGCAAGGGCAGCCATTGAAGCTGTTTTCCAATCTTCTTTATAGGCTTGCTGTAGATCTCGAACGTGGACGTGAGGATCTATAACACCTGGAATTACAAGATTGCCTTTGATATCGATCGTTTGATCGAAATCAGCTTGGGAACAAGGAATTACTTCAACTATCTTATCATCGTCGATAAGGATGTCTTTCAAACCTTCGATAAGCTTACAATTTTTTAACAGTATTTTCATAGACTCACTTTCAATTTAACAAATGAGATTGCTTCGTTAGAAATTCTATGAAAAAATCCTCGCAAAGACAGTTTAATCTGTGAAAAAATATTCAATTTCCAATATTCAATTTTCAATATTTAATCCTCTTCCCTGTTGCATCACGGTGATATTGTCCAAATTCCGTAAGTTGTTCAACCAGCTTTTTCGGAAGGACAGGTCCTTCCACACAAAGCCTGATACCTAATGGATCCATTGTGCAATTCCCGCAAATTCCAATTGCGCATTTCATATAACGTTCAAACAGGAACTCATAATCATGATCTTTTAAAAGCGGCTGTAAAGCTTTCATCATCATTTCCGGACCGGAAACATAAACAAAGTCGAACATCTTCCCATTTTCTCGTTCCCAAGCCCCAGCTTGGGAATGATGATTCAGCATTCTCTTTGTAATATCTACCGAAGTTCCTTTTTCTCCGAAAGTCCCGTCATCTGTTGTATTGATCACTTTAATTCCCAGCTTGCTGAGCTTTTCTGAAAATAAGTGTTCATCTTTTGTTCGTGCTCCATTTATCAATGTGACTTCTGCCCCATTTTCCTTTAAAACTTTTGATAAAAAATAGAAAGTAGGAACAGCATAACCTCCGCCTATTAGCAGAACTTTCCCTTGGGATACAAAAAAAGAGGAACCGAACGCTCCTCTTATAGATACATAATCACCCACTCTTTTTTGGAAAAGGCGAGTAGTGAATTCGCCAATTCTTTTTACAGTTATGGAAAATACGTCTTCTGTGCAATCCGAAATGGAAAATGGTTTTTCACCACCTTCAAAATCCGTCAGCATGATGAACTGAGCGGGTTGTGCATTCAGTGAATGTTTGAATGAATAAGTTTTTATGTCGTTGGTTTCTCTTTCTATTCCAGCGATTTTTAGAGTAATTCGTTTATTCATTCAATCCCACTATTAATAGTTTCTGCTTGTTTCCAAGTTGAACTTGGGAATATGATTTTTCGCGAAGTTGAACTTCGCTACCAATTGCGTTACAAAGTGCAACTTCGTAATGAGATGGAAATTAAATTTGGTAACGAAACGTATAAACAGAATCATTTCAATTTCTCCAGCTTTGGAATATCTTCTAAATTATCATAATTATTCTCATCCATAAATTCAATGATTTCTCGATTGATCTTATCAAAGACTTCGATTCCACGATAATAAACAGCAGTGCCAACTCCTACCAGTGTTGCACCTGCCATGATCATTTCAATTGCATCCTCACCTATAGTCACTCCACCCATACCAATTATGGGAATGTTTAAAGCAGAGTAGGTTTGGTAGATTAGCTTTAAAGCAATCGGTTTAATACAGGGTCCGGAAAGTCCTCCAAATTTGTTGAACAATACCGGCTTCACCATTTTTGTATTGATCAGCATTCCCGGTCCCACTGTATTTATCATGCAAAGTGCATCTGCTCCAGCTTTTTCTGCAGCAAGAGCGATTTCAACAATATCATAAACATTCGGGGATAATTTGGCAATAATAGGAAGCCTTGAAATTTCTTTTACAGCTTTAACTATTTTAAAAACTTCATCCTTTGACGCTGCCAGCGGAATTCCGAACTCGTCAAATACATTCGGACAGGAAAGATTTAGTTCCAGGAAGTCACCTCTGGATTTGTTCACATGATTTGTCAGTTTGGAAAAATCATCTGTATTTGTAGCAAAAACGCTCACAATAACAGGTGTATCAGAGCGTTCTTTAAACTGATTTATCTCGGTAAGTCCATCCACAATTCCAGGATTACATAATCCCACTGCATTCAAAAGTCCGCTTTCAAATTCCGCTACAACAGGACCTTTATGCCCCAATCTTGGTTCGAGAGTTAAGGATTTGCTCGTTACTATTCCGGCACCATTTTTGGCAGAGATATCCAATCCTGAAAATGACATATCCATAATGCCTGCTGGTAAAACAAGCGGTAAATTGACCTCGATACCTAAAAACTTGGTTTTCAATCTCTTACGCATACACCTGTTCCCGGTTTAGAATTCAGTTCGAGATTTTCTTTTACAGAATCATTCGAAAAAATATCTACCTCTGACTTGCTTTACCAAAAAAAATTATATATATAAGTGGTCAAATTATTTTAATATTTTTTTTAATTTATTAATAAAATAGTAAGATCATTCACATTTGTTCCTGTTGGACCTGTTTTTATCAAATCTCCCACTTTATCCAATATGTAATAGGAATTATTGTTCTTCAATTCTTTGTAAATATCTATTCCTTCTTCCTGTATTCGCTTACAAGTTGTACAATCCACCATTCCTCCGGCAGCATCAATAGGACCGTCGGTGCCATCTGTTCCAACAGAAATAACTACGATATTTTCAAGGTCACTGATACCTGAAGCTGCACTTAATACCAGTTCCTGGTTGCGTCCTCCTGTTCCATCACCTTGTACATTTACCACAGTTTCACCACCAATAATGATAGCACAAGGTGGGTTCATCGGACTTTTGAATGACTTTATTTCGCGAGCGATCGAAGCAATGAATTTACCTGCATGTTTTGCTTCACAATCTAATGTTGTAGTTAATATAAGTGGAGTGTATCCTTTCTCTCTTGCTATTAATGCGGCATTGTTACAAACTTGCTTTACGCTACCTATGATCTTTGCTTCTACATTATCCAGATTTTTGGGCGTTTCAATTTTCAACATTTCTTTAATATTATCATTAATTGAAAGATCGTATTTTCTTATGATCTCCAGAGCTTGCTCGCTAGTGCTGGAATCAGGGTACGCAGGTCCGGAAGCTATTGTATCCAGATGATCCCCTAAAACATCCGACAAAGCCAGAGTATAAACCTTAGCTGGATGAATAAGCTGAGCAAAACGACCACCTTTTACCGACGAAAGATGTTTCCTGATCGTGTTCATTTCCACAATATCAGCTCCAGATTTAAGAAGTCGATCATAAATTGTTGTAAGATCTTTCAAAGAAACACCTGGCAGAGGTTTTTCAAAAAGTGCAGAACCACCACCTGAAACAAGTAAAAGAACTACATCTTTCTGAGAAAGACCCTTTACTTTTTCCAATGTTCGAGTTGTAGATTTTATGGAGTTTTCATCCGGGACTGGATGACCGGCTTCCCAGATTTCCAGACCCTCGAAATCACCTTGAGAATGATCGTATTTTGTTATTACAATTCCATCTTCCATTCTGCTTCCCAGAACTTTCTTAGCTGCCAGAGCCATTCGCCAGGCAGCTTTACCTATGGCAACAAGAACTATTTTTCCTTCTGCATGGAAATCCTTCAAAGCAGCTTCAACTGCTTCATCTGGCAGGGTAGATTCAATTGCCTTTTGAACAATAAATAATGCATCGGAGCGGAGTAATTTTAATTTATTAAGATCGTTTCTTAACACAGTAATTCCAAATCAAAATAAGAATAGGCATTGATATGTTATAAATAATAATTCTCTTTTTTTTAATTATTTTGCTATTTCTTTCAATTTAGCAACCATGTCTGTTTTTTCCCAGGTGAATTCCGGTAGTTCACGACCAAAATGCCCATAAGCAGCAGTTTTTTGATAGATAGGACGTTTAAGTTTAAGATGCTCGATAATTCCCTTTGGTGTGAGTGGAAATATTTTACGCACAATATCGTTCAGTTTACCATCTTCCAATGTTCCTGTACCGAATGTACGCACCATTACGGAAACAGGTTCTGCTACACCGATGGCATAAGCGAGTTGCACTTCACATTCTCTGGCAAGTTTTGCTGCAACTATATTCTTGGCAATATAACGAGCCATGTAGGAAGCACTTCTATCTACTTTGGATGGGTCCTTTCCGGAAAATGCTCCGCCTCCGTGACTACCCTTTCCGCCGTAAGTATCAACAATTATTTTTCTGCCGGTAAGACCTGTATCAGCTTGTGGACCACCAGTTACAAAACGGCCTGTTGGATTAATGAGTATTTTAGTTTTTTCATCCAACAGTTCGGCTGGAATGATGGGTTTTATAACATGTTCCAGAATATCCTTCTCAATTTGATCGTGATTCACTTCGGGATGATGTTGGGAAGAGATAACTACAGCTTCCACTCTAACGGGCTGTTTATCGAAATACTCGATCGTAACTTGGGTCTTTCCATCCGGTCGAAGATACGAGATGATCTCATCCTTTCTTACTTTTGCTAATCTTTGAGCTAGTTTATGAGCCAGCGAAATGGTCATTGGCATAAACTCATCGGTTTCGTTACAGGCATATCCGAACATCATACCCTGATCGCCAGCACCTTGAGCATGACTATTCGTTTCGTCTACACCTATCGCAATATCTTTGGATTGATTATCAATCGTAGTTATTACAGCACAGGTTTTAGAGCAGATCCCATAATCTACACTCGTATAACCAATATCCTCGATTGTTTTACGGACGATTCCTGGAATATCCACATAGCAGTGTGTTGTAATTTCCCCTCCAACTACAGCCATACCGGTTGTAAGAAAAGTTTCACAGGCTACGCGTCCGTCGGGATCCTGCTCCAGTATTGCGTCTAATATGGCATCCGAGATCTGGTCAGCCATTTTATCGGGATGACCTTCCGTAACAGACTCAGATGTAAATAGATATTTACCTTTCAACATGTTTAATCCTCTTATTGTATTGTTTTTTTCAAATAATCAATAAATTCTATACTCGTTGGGTTCACACCTCGTAATATGCCCAGGTAAAAACTAACCATATCGCCCAGATAAATAAGAGAGAAAATCTCTTCCACCAGGGAAGAACCTTCTGCATAATATTCAAGAAAATCGATATCAGATCGTCGCAGAATATCTCTGAAAGCATTAACCCTTTTTTGATACTTTGGTGCTTCTTTGAATTTGCTTAATATTATAGGAACGAACTTGTCCCTGAAATCTTCCGCTTCCCAACCTTCAATTTCATTATGGTTCATTTCGGGGAAAGTATGATGGAAGGCAGGATATTTAGCATTTTCGTTAAATTGGCATTTCCACCTGTATCCCAATGGTGCAAGCTGAGGATTTGAAGTATAAATAATCGGAATTTTACCCTCGATCTTACCGGCAGCAAATTTGGCAATGTTCATTTCCTCCGGCACAGAATCAGCGATCGCTCCTGCTTTTTTCACTAAGTTTGCTATTACAGATCTAACCTGCTTTGTGTGGTCTGGAATGATCTTAAAGGTCTCAAGGATCTTCATTAGAGAGAAAAATAAATGTCCAATAGCACTTCGTGGAGGTAAACCCGATGGCAGTTCAAGCCAGCAGTGATCTCCATCGATCAATTGCTTTACCTTACCTCCGGAAGTAATAACTCCAATAAACTTTGTACTTTGTAAAGCCTGCTGTAAACAGCTAAGTGTTTCTTCTGTATTTCCGGAATAACTCAGAATAACAACCAGGGTATTCTTATCCAGGTAAGGAATATGATAATCTTTTACCACTTCAAAAGGAATTTTAGTACCAAAAGCCGATCTGGCAATATCACCGGATATCGCTGAACCACCCATACCGCAGATCACAACTTTATTTATTATGTTCAGTTGAAGACTTGAAAATCCTTTTGGCGTTTTCAATTGCGGCTCAAAATAAGCTTTCAATATTTGCTCTGGTATCTTGATGATCTTATGATACATATCATCGGGATCAAGCTGCTGTATTTTCTTAATATTATCCAATTTATTCATAGTTTTTTCCATCATTAAGTCTCTCATAAATTTCATCGGAGGTTTTTAATTCCATTAATTCTTCTACCAGTTTTGCCCATTTTTGCACGTGGCAATTGATTATCTCATTTTTGGTCATTAAAATTCTACCCGGACTAACACTAAGTTCTTCAACTCCCAAACCTAATAATAACTTCACGTATTGTGTATCCGAAGCCATCTCTCCGCAAACAGCCACCTTGATCCCGTTGGCATGAGCATTATCCACGGTTTGTTTTATGGCTTTGAGTACCGAAGGGTGACACGATTTATAGTAGGAAGAGATCGATTCGTTGTCACGATCCACTGCCAGGAGGTACTGAACCAGATCATTTGTTCCGATACTAAGAAAATCACACTCTTTTGCCAGGGCATCTGATGTTATAACGGCAGAAGGAACCTCGATCATAGCGCCAATTTCGATATCTTTGTAGAGAGCTATTTTCTTTTTTTTCAATTCGTTTTTACATTCTTCGATAATTTTTTTAACCTGTAGAATTTCTTCAACACCCGATATCATCGGGAACATTATTTTTACATTACCTTGGGTGTTGGCACGTAAAATGGCACGTATCTGTCTTCGGAAGATCGGGATATTTGCCAGTGATATCCTGATACCTCTGAAACCCAGATTAGGATTTTCTTCGTGAACAATGTTCAATATACTGGAAAGTTTATCTCCGCCTACATCTATTGTACGGATAATAACTGGTTCGGGAGCTAATTTCTCAGCAATTTTTTTATAAATCTTATATTGTTCTTCTTCGGTGGGTAATTTTTCCGTATCCATAAAGAGGAATTCTGTCCTGAAAAGACCGATCCCACGACTGTTGTTCTTGATAACCTGGTCAATTTCTTCAGGAAGTTCGATATTGCTCATCAGGGTGATTTCTTTATTATCCAATGTAATAGCTTTCACATTAATAAGTTTCTGCAGTTTCTTTCTTTTTTGTGATTCCTGTAGATAGATACTTTTGTATTCAGCTAATACATTGCTCGAAGGAAATATGATGATCTCGCCATTATTACCATCGACTATTATCTGTTCACCTTCATTAATATTCTCCAATAAACCGGAGATACCAACCAACATCGGTAAATTCATGGAACGGGCAATAATGCTGCTGTGTGAATTTTTACTTCCCTTTTCCGTACACAACCCACGAATGTTCTTTTCGAATACTTTGGTAACGAACGAAGGTGTGATATTCTTCATGATGAGAATGGATTTATCATCCAGTTTTGCAAGCACATCTTTGCTTTTATTCATAGAATGACTTAGAAGCCTGTAAGCAACATCTTCAAAATCTGTTAACCGCTGAGAATAATATTCGTTTTCCATAGCATCAAATATATTAACTACTTCTGTGAAATATGTACTTACTGCATGTTCCAGGCTGAATAATTTCTGAGTGATCAGTTCTTTGACCCGTTTTATAAACGCCGGATCCTGTAATATCATTTTATGAGTGGTCAAAATATCTCTATTTTCTTTGGAAAAGGAATCGTCCTGGATAAATGTATTAAGCTCGTTTATGACATACTCCACATCTTTGTGGAAGCGTTTCAGTTCTTTATTTACAACTGTCTTGGCGATTTTTTTTGTTTCGATGTGGATATGTTCTTTCTCTACGATTCTGGCATAGCCAATTGCCACTCCGTCTGAGACAGAAATTCCTTTTATTCTTTTCACGATCATTCTTCTCCGAATTTGGATGCGAATAATTCAGTAATTTCCTGGATCAAGTATTCTTCATCGACTCCATCTGCAACCAGTTCCAGTTCCGAGCCATATTCT
>JACNIV010000006.1 GCA_014382915.1 Candidatus Cloacimonadota bacterium
GAGATTATTTTGCAATGGTACCAGCCTTGCTGTATCGAAACACTCTCTTCCTTTTTAAAAAA
Source organism: Candidatus Cloacimonadota bacterium (assembly GCA_014382915.1). Taxonomy (GTDB): domain Bacteria; phylum Cloacimonadota; class Cloacimonadia; order Cloacimonadales; family TCS61; genus JACNIV01. Next base: position 63 of record JACNIV010000006.1, read on the forward strand.
TTCTAATCATCTCGAAGCAAATTTAACTTTTCATTCTTTTTGTTGAAACTATTACTAAGAAACACAACTCCAGAAAAAAAAAAAAATGAATTGTTTGTCAAATATTTTCTCAAATTACTAGTAAAATAGATTCCTACTTACGAGGGAATGACAGGGAAAAAGATTGGATTGTCTGGGGTGATTGGTTGTCTCTCGTTACGAAGTTGCACTTCGTAATGCCTATGTTTGGCAAAGCTGAGCTTTGCGTACAAAAGCGTTCCCACGCAGAGCATGGGAACGAGTTAAATATCGCAAGGTTACTATTTAATTTTTACTTAAACTCCACCGAGACTTTTTCGTTCATTTCATTTTTAAAGCCGGGAGCATTCTGCATTTTATCTTTCATTTCTTCTTCGCTTACATTATCACTGGATGAAAATATCTTCAGGTATTCCTCATTGGTCATCATCTTATCAAAATCCATTTCAGAAATCGTAACTACGTTCCCATCTTTATATGTGGCATTAGAATTGGTAATTTTACCATCAAATTTGATATTGAACGACAGCTTCATGCCTGCATACATAGCTTTCACCATCTCAATCGCCTGCTGTTGGTCTTCTTCGCTGAGGGGCTCACTTGTTTCTTCCATATATTCTTCACCCGCCGGTTCTTCTTTTTCCGGAGGTAAAATAATAGTAAGCTGTGATGTTTTTCCTTTATTGAAATCAAAAGTAATATACTCTTTTTCCGCTGGCATTCCTGTGCCTTGCATAGCTTTTGCTGCCAGGTTCGTCTCCAGAGTCAGTTTTGTGATATCATCAAAAGCATAAACAGCCATATAACCTTTCAAACCGTTTTCCTCGATCTCTTTGCTGGAAACATAGCTCACATTTTCGCCAAAAGTAACTGCATCAGCTTTAAGCTTCTCCACATCGTTCAGGTTCATGCCTCCCATATTTTTCCCCATTTCGGTTGTAACCAGAAATTTTTCTTCGATCGTTCCACTTCCGTCTTTTTTTACGATGATAGTCCTATGCACCTGGAAACATCCACTTAATAAAACAGCAACAGAAAGCAACAATATCAGACTCCTGTTTTTTTTCATTTACCCTCCTTGAAAAATCAATTTGATGATTAAGAAAATACAGTTACTCCATAGTTGTCAATCCTATTTTATCTGAAGCATGAAATATAAATTCCAGTTGACACACTATTATGTTTATTAATCTTAGAAATAGATTATAATTAATGGAGTATCAATGAATAACGAAATCCGGGTTCGTTTCGCACCCAGTCCCACGGGCTACTTGCATGTAGGAAGTTTGCGAACCGCATTATATAATTATCTTTATGCACGGAAGACCGGTGGCAAATTTATACTTCGCATCGAAGATACCGACCGCAGCCGCTATGTGGAAGGTGCTGTAGAAAACCTGATAGAAACACTGCAGGCGGTTGGTCTGGAATACGATGAAGGACCGGATAAAGGTGGAGATTTCGGACCATATTTCCAGTCCAAACGAACTGATATTTACAACAAATACGTACAGGAACTCCTGGAAAAAGACGCAGCTTATCATTGTTTCTGCACAGAAGACGATCTGAAAAAAATGCGGGAAGAACAGATCGCAAAAAAAATGGATGTACGTTACGACGGCAGGTGCCGTAATCTTTCTAAAGAACAGGTTCAGGAAAATTTGGCTCAAGGCAAACCATTTGTTATACGGGCAAAAATACCCGATGAAGGTGAAATTGTTTTCTTCGATATTGTACGGGAAAGAGTGAGTATCAAGTGGGAAACCGTGGACGATCAGGTGCTTATCAAATCGGATGGTTATCCCACCTATCACCTGGCAAATGTGGTGGATGATCACCTGATGGAAATTACACATGTAATTCGTGGTGAGGAATGGCTTTCCAGTGTTCCCAAACACCTTTTCCTTTATCAGGCTTTGGGTTGGAAACCACCTAAGATGTGCCATCTTCCCCTTCTGCTGAATCCCGATAAAAGCAAACTTAGCAAACGCCAGGGAGATGTAGCAGTGGAAGATTTCCTTAAAAAGAGTTATTTGCCGGAAGCTTTATTGAATTTTGTTGCACTTCTGGGCTGGCATGCCCAAGGAGATGATGAACTTTACAGCCTTGATAAACTCGAAAATGAATTCTCCTTAAAAAGAATAAGCAAAGCAGGAGCGGTTTTCGATGTGGAAAAACTGAACTGGATGAACGGACATTATCTGCGTAGTCTTGAACTGGGTTACATTGCCATTAAAGCCAAATCATTCTTCGTGGAAGCTGGTCTTGATATCAGCGATAATGAAAAATATCTTAAGATCGTGGATGTAACCAGGAACAGGATATCTACACTTGCTGAAATCACTGAAGTCGCAACTCCATTTTATGCTTCATTAAAATATTCGGAAGAAGACCGGCAGATTATTAACGATGAAAATTCGCAAAAACTATTCTCTTTCTGGCTGGATAATCTGAAAGCACTGGATTCCATTACCGAAGAGAATATAAACCACCTACTTAAACAAAGTACTGATAAACTCGGCATCAAGGGAAAAGATCTTTATTTCCCATTGCGTCTTGCTTTATTCGGTAGTGTACATGGTCCGGAACTTCCGGTGATCTTTGATATTTTGGGAAAAGAAGAGACGATCAAAAGATTTACGAAAATATTGGATTTAAAATAAATTTCGCATTTTTCGACTCGTAAGAAACGACGAGTCGAGCGAGAATATCGAGTCGTTGTCGCAAGTTCCTTACGACTCGAAAATCAGAGGTTAAATATGAAATATTTCAAGAAAATGATAGGGAAAAAATGTTACTTATCTCCCATTAGCGTGGAAGATGCAGAGCAGTATTGTGAGTGGTTGAACGATTTTGAAATTGCTTCCAACCTGTTGATATTCAGTCAACAGCTCAGTTTGGAAAAAGAGCTCGGTATTTTACAGGATATGATAAAAAATAACTCGCAGATATTTGCTATCGTCGAACTGGAAACAGATAAATTGCTGGGCAATTGCAGCATCTTTCGCATAAACGAACGTAACCGAAAAGCTGAAGTCGGCATTTTTATTGGTGATAAAAAGTATTGGAATAAAGGATATGGTACCGAGGCATTGACCCTGCTGCTCGATTACGGCTTCAATATTTTAAACCTGAACAATATAATGTTAGAGGTTTTCAGCTTTAATAAACGAGCTATTCGCTCCTATGAAAAAATTGGCTTCAAAATTATAGGTCCCCGCAGAGAAGCACTGCAGATCGCTGGTAAGAAATATGACGAAATATATATGGATATCCTGGCCAGCGAATTTAAGAGTATTTACATAAAGAAGATAATGGATAAAAAATAAATTATGTTCAACAAAATAAAAGGTCAGGATAAAGCGATCTCCATTTTGAAACGAGCTATGGAGAACGATAAAATAGCGAACACTTACCTTTTTTATGGACCCGAGGGAGTTGGAAAATTCACAACTGCTCTTTACTTTGGGATGGCTCTGAATTGTCATGCTACGTTAGATAAACGTCCTTGCGGAGCCTGTTCTTCCTGCCAGAAATCTTTATCATTTTCGCATCCGGACCTGATCTGCGTCTTCCCCTTTCCCAAAGAAACGAACAAAGCAGATATTTCCGTTGAAGGCGAGATCAAAACCGAAAACATATTGGAAGAATACAAAGCATATATTGAAAACAAGATCAAAACCCCGTGGAAAGAATTTTTCTTTTCAAAGAACATCGGCATCAGAATAGCCAGTATACGAATGCTGGAACACAGGATACAATTAACCCCCAATGAAGGAACTTATAAGATATGTATCATCGAGGATGCTGATCAAATGACCCCCCAAGCAGCTAATGCTTTCCTGAAAACCCTGGAAGAACCTCCAGCAGATACTATTATCATTCTTACTACTTCCAGGCCGAATTCACTATTACCTACCATAATTTCTCGTTGCCAGCAAATACCGTTTAACCCTGTTACCAGGAAATTGATAGAACAGAAACTGGAAGAAAATAAATCCCTGGAAATTATTGAAGCTAAAATGTATGCCCGTATTGCCAATGGCAACATGGAAAAAGGACTGAGATTAGTTGAGGAAGGAAGGATTGAAACCCGTGAACAGACAGTTGAATTTCTGCATATTCTGATAAATCAGAACGATCTCCGTTTTCTGGATTTCGTAATCCGATATAGAAGTTCAAAGATGCTGAATAAACTTACAGAAATGATATTACACCTGATCATCTGGATCAGTGATATTTCCTATTTCAAGCATGCTCATTCCGAGATCGTTAATCTGGATAAAACCGATATGATCGAAACACTATACCAGAAAAATCCAGATGTAGATGAATATGCTTCCGACCTGATAAACTTCCTGGAAGAGATGCTGCAGAGATTGCAGGGTCATGTGAACCAGCAACTTGTTCTAACAGAAATTTATAATAGATTATCAAAAACCTTCTTTCCCTGATAGGAGAATAAACAATGAAAAATGAAGAAACAACGAATTTCATTAGAAATATTATCGACGAAGATATTAAAGCAGGAAAGCACGGAGGCAGAGTTCACACCCGTTTTCCCCCGGAACCAAATGGTCACCTGCACATCGGTCATGCCAAGGCCATTTTGCTGAATTATGGTATAGCTGAAGATTATAATGGCAAGTTCAATCTCCGCTTTGATGATACCAATCCTGAAAAGGAAGAAGAAGAATATGTGAACGCTATTATTAATGATATCAAATGGCTGGGCTGCGACTGGGAAGACCGTCTGCTGCATGCTTCCGATTACTTTGAACAGATGTACAAATATGCTGTCCAACTGGTTAAAGCTGGCAAAGCTTATGTGGATAGCCAGAATTCTGAAGATATGCGGAAAAATCGCGGCACTGTGACAAAGATGGGAAAAGACAGTCCGTTCAAGAACCGTTCCATTGAAGAAAATCTTAATCTTCTGGAGAAGATGAAAAATGGAGAATTTGAGGAAGGAGCGCACGTTCTACGGGCAAAGATAGATATGGCTTCTGCAAATATGCTGATGCGCGACCCGTTGATGTATCGAATTCGTCATGCGGAACATTATCGAACAGGCAAAAAATGGCACATTTATCCAATGTATGATTTCGCCCATTGCCTGGAAGATTCCATCGAAGGAATAACTCATTCTCTCTGCTCGATCGAATTTGAAAATAACCGCCCGTTATATGACTGGTTTCTGGATCAACTGAACGTTCATCATCCGCAGCAGATCGAATTTGCCAGGCTTTATTTGAGCCATACCGTTTTAAGTAAACGCAAACTTATCGAATTGGTGGAAGGAGAACATGTTCGCGGTTGGGATGATCCCAGGATGCCAACTATCTCAGGCTTAAGAAGGCGTGGTTATACTCCAGATTCTATTCGCAATTTCTGTGACAGAATCGGGCTGGCAAAGCGCCAGAGCATTGTGGATACGGCGCTGTTAGAATTCTCCATCAGAGAAGAACTGAATAAAACCGCTCTACGCAGAATGGCTGTTCTTGATCCGATAAAAGTGATTATAGAAAATTATCCCGATGACCTTGCAGAAGAAATGGATGCAGTAAATAATCCCGAAGACCCGGATGCCGGATCACGAAAAGTTCCTTTCTCAAAGATCATCTATATCGAACGTGAAGATTTCATGGAAGATCCTCCGAAAAAATTCTTCCGTCTTGCTCCCGGTAGCGAGGTACGGCTTCGTTATGCATATTTTATTAAATGTGAAGAGGTTGTAAAAGATGAAAAAGGCAATATCACCGAATTGCGCTGCAGCTATGATCCTCAGTCACGCGGCGGGAAATCACCCGATGGCAGAAAAGTGAAGGCAACCTTGCATTGGGTTTCTGCAAAACACGCTATAGATGCGGAAGTTCGCCTTTATGAGCATCTATTTACAGTTGCCGATCTCAGTGCTGTTGAGGGAGATTTCAAAGAATATATAAACCCTGATTCGCTGCAAATCTTAACCGAATGTAAACTCGAACCGAGTTTGCTCAATGTTGAAAAAGGAAGCAGATTCCAGTTTGAGAGAAAAGGATATTTTTGCGTCGATACGGACTCTGCAAAAGAGAAACCTGTTTTTAACAGAACTGTAACACTTCGTGATGAATGGGCGAGATTGCAGAAGAGAAAGTGATGAAAAAAATTCACAAAAGATAAGATTGACTTTTTCATGTATATTTAATAATTTATTTGTGTTTGTGGAGGTTATAAATGAAATTGAATTTGACGATCAAATTACTTCAAAACGAAGCCTATAAATTTTCCAAAAAAGAATCTAAACATAAAGAACCTACTTTGTATGGTGTTACAGATGGAAAAGCTGTAGGAACTTATTTAGAACATAAATTTCAAAAATATTTATTTAAAAAATACAGTTATATTGAAGGAAATGCTGCAAGTGGAATTGATTTTCCTGAGTTGAAAGTCGATATGAAAGTTACCAGTATCAAACAACCTCAATCGTCCTGTCCTTATAAATCTGCCAAACAAAAAATCTTTGGTTTAGGATATTCATTATTGGTCTTTGTGTATGAGAAGAAAGATGATATTAAAACTCAAAAAGGAAATTTGAATATTGTGCATACAGTATTTATAGAATCCCATCGGACTGCAGATTTTCAAATGACAACGGGATTGCAACATATACTAAACAATGATGGTAATATCGACGATATTGTTGCTTTCCTAAGAGATAAAAATCTTCCAATCGATTATGATATAGAAGGAAAGAAAATTAGTGAAATGCTTTTAAAAAAACCACCGAAAACAGGATATTTAACAATTTCTAATGCTTTACAATGGCGGCTACAATATAGTCGAGTAATTGCCAAAGCAGGTGAAATTGACGGAATTATTAAAGTAATCTAATGAATCGAAAACAAATAATTGAATTCGGAGATTTTCAGACTCCAAATAATCTGGCTAAAGGCATTTGCAATCTTCTACTTTCAGAGGGAATAAATCCAAAAAGTATTATTGAACCAACTTGTGGCAGAGGAAGCTTCCTTATAAATTCAATCAGAACTTTTTCTAATAAAGCTGAATACCTTGGAATTGAAATAAATAATAATTATTTGAAGATAGTAAAAGAGAAAGTAAATTCATTTGGTGATTCTAAAGTAACTCTTATCAATGCTGATTTTTTTCAATTGGATTGGAAAAAGATATTATCTTCTAAACCGGAACCAATTCTGATAATTGGCAATCCTCCCTGGGTTACAAATTCAAAATTGGGAAGTTTAAAAAGTGATAACCTACCTGAAAAAAGTAATTTTAACAACTACAATGGTATAGAAGCTTTAACAGGCAAATCGAATTTTGATATTTCAGAATGGATGATAATTCATTTATTAGAATGGATACAACATCGAAACGCAATTTTGGCAATGCTTTGCAAAACTTCAGTTGCCAGGAAAGTTTTAAGACATGTTTGGATAAATAATTTTCAAATATCAAAATCTGATATTTACATTATCGATTCACAACTTAATTTCAAAGTATCAGTTGATGCCTGTTTGTTAGTCTGCAAAACAGGAAAAACATCTGAAACGAAAAAATGCAACATATATGAAAGTCTTTCAAATAATAAAAAGATCGCCTCTATTGGGATTCATAAATCAGAACTTATTGCAGATATATTCAAATATAAAAAATGGAGTCATTTGAGTGGCAAGGAGTATTATAAATGGAGATCAGGAGTTAAACACGATAGCTCCAGAATTATGGAATTTACATTAAAAGATGATATTTTTTTTAACGGATTGAGTGAAATCTGTAATATCGAGAAAGATTATTTGTATCCATTATTAAAAAGTTCCGATATTGCTAATGGACAAGTGAAAAAACCAAGGAAATGGGTTTTAATCACACAAAAAAAAATTGGTGATGAAACATCAATTATTAAGCACACAGCTCCAAAAACCTGGAATTATTTACTTGAACATTCCGATTATTTAGACAATCGTAAAAGTTCAATCTACAAAGGGAAAGCCAGATTTTCCATATTCGGTATCGGAGATTATTCATTCTCAAAATGGAAAGTTGCAATATCAAGTCTTTATAAAAAAATTAATTTTTCCGTTATTCCTCC
>JACNIV010000007.1 GCA_014382915.1 Candidatus Cloacimonadota bacterium
GCGGGAATCCTATCGACTTCAACTGCTTAAAATTTCTGCTATCAATTATAAAAAACTTGTAAAATACTTTCACATATTTTACTTTTGCTTTTGTTTGGAATAAATATTGTATCTGGAGTAAAGCATGTTGTATGAAGAAAATGACAATTTCGGAAAATACCTGGAAGATTTCAAAATTGGTGATGTTTATCAACACAGGGATAAAAAAACTATCATCGAAAAAGATAATAACCTATTCTGCCATATAACAATGAATCATCATCCCTTGCACCTTGATGCTGAATATGCAAAATTAACGATCTATAAAAAAATAATTGTAGCTGGAACTTATGTTGCAAGTATCGCAGTAGGTTTGAGTGTGCCTGATATTAGCGGGAAAGCAATTGCCAACCTGGATTATGAAAAGATAACTCATGATGCACCGGTATTCCTCGATGATACGCTTCATGCTGAAACCGAAATCTTGGAAGTAAAGGAATCAAAAACTAAACCGGACAGAGGGATAGTTTTCGTGGAAACAAGGGCTTTCAATCAAAATAATCAGAAAGTACTGACTCTAAGGCGGCATATATTAATTCCAAAAAGAGGGAAGAAATGAGATGGTATATTCTCCGCAGTATGATGTTCGTTCCCGGTAATAATGAAAAACTCCTTAGAAGTGCATCCCGAACCAATGCAGATGCCCTTATTTTAGACCTGGAAGATTCTGTGATCGACGATTCAAAACAGGAAGCAAGAGACACGATCAAAAAAATACTCCCAGAGGGTATCTTTAAAAAATTCCATGTCTTCATACGTTTAAATGACAGAGACAGTGGATTTCTGGAAAAGGACATTTCCAATCTAATGTTAGAAGGAGTAACCGGTTTTGTTTTCCCGAAATCCTATGGGAAAGATGATATAATTTTCTTTGAAAATATCTTGGAAAAATATGAAACAGAAAAAGGATTTATAAAAGGGAAATTCAAGATAATTCCGCTCATCGAGACAGCTTCTGCTGTTCTTCACGCAGAAGAGATCTGCAGAACTTCAGAGAGGATAATCGCAGCCGCTTATGGCAGTGAAGACTTCTGTGCCGACATACAGGGAATTCATGATAAAGAAGAAAAAAGTCTGCTTGTACCCCGTGCTCTCACCGTAATGGCTGCCAGAGTAGCTGGTGTCATTCCGATTGATACACTTCACGTAAATGTTCACGATCTTGAAGACCTGGAAGATAATCTGAAACTTGCCCGAACTCTCGGTTTCGAAGGAATGCTTCTACTTCATCCCAAAGAGATAGAACTTGCTCATAAATATTTTACTCCCACTCAGAAAGAAGTCGAAGCAGCCAGAGAAATACTTCGTTTAACAGAAGAAGCAAGGGAAAATAATACACGAGTAGCAATAATAAATGGAACTTTCATAGGGCCACCAATGGTGCGAAGTGCAAAGAAGATCATCGAGCGGGATAAACACATAAAAGAATGGGAAAAGAGATGAGAGTTAATAGATCTCCAATCAAGTTGGAAATGACAGTTTTGTGATACTTCTTCATTGTCATTCCCGTCCCGCCAATGCGGGAGGAATCTGCGAAAAAGAAACCGACTGGATTCCCGATTGGATCGGGAATAACAGGGGAACCAACAGGAGTGTAATTGGAAAAATCAATATTTCAGATTCCTTTTAAAGTTTTTAAAAGATACAGATTCTACAAAAGAAGCCAATTCTGGACAAAAGCTCAAATCGAACAGTACCAGGATGAACAGTTAAAGAAACTCGTCCAGCATGCAGGCAAAAATGTTCCCTACTTTCGCAATCTGTTCGAAAATATTGGACTTGATACAAGCACTTTCCGCGGTCGAATCGATATGCACAAAATCCCAACATTAGAAAAAGAAACAGTGCGAACCCATACAAAGGAATTGATAGTAGATAATTCAGAGAAATCGGGAATAACCTGGGATTCCACCAGTGGTTCCACGGGTACTCCACTGCATTTTGTTCTGGATGACGCAGTTCAAGCAAATAAAATAGCAGCACTTCTTAGAAGTTACAGTTGGGCAGGTTACAAATTGGGGAAAAAGACCTTGAGCCTGCAAAGTTATTACTTCCAAGATAGAGCTTATAAATACAACAGATTATACAACATCCTTCGCTTTGATTCAAACAAGTTGAAAAAGAGTTCCGCCATAAAAGTGATCAAAGAAATAAACCGTTTCAAACCCGAATTCTTCATGGGATTTCCATTTGATATTCTTATGCTGGGCAGATTCGCAGAAGAAGCAGGGATTACTGTCCATCGACCCCGTTCCATCGTTACTTATGGCGAAACTCTTTCTAATAAAAAACGAGAATTTTTGGAAAAAGCATACAGGTGCAAAGTCTTCGATTTTTTTTCACTGCATGAACGCGCTGCTATGATCTCCGAATGTGAACATGGGAATCTGCATCTGATAGAAGATTTCGCTTTCCATGAAGTGTTGGAAGACGGGAAATTGGTGGGAACGAGTTTCTACAATTATGCAATGCCGCTTATCCGTTATGAAATCGGAGATAACATCGTTCTTGATGATGTTTCAAAGAAATGCAAATGTGGCAGGAATTTCCGTATGGTTAAAGAGATCATAGGAAAACAATGTGATTATATCGAAACCCCTGACGGTAGATTTCTGGGATCGGTTATGTCACATTCAATAGATAATGCCAGAGGAGTAGTTTGTTCACAATGTATCCAAAACGCAATTGACCGGATCGATATCAATCTTGTGGTTGATGATTCTTTTAATGAGAGTTCCAGAATCGCTCTGGAAAAAGGATTAAAAAAGAGATTGGGAAATAACATCGAGCTTAACTTCAAATTCGTATCTCAATTGGAGAAAAAAGCGAGTGGCAAAACACCATTCATTATTTCAAAGATCGGAAATCGTTATATTTAGGAGCTTATATGAAGATCGAAAACTGGGATGAACTTCAAGCAGAGGAACTGTATGAAATTGCAGAAAAACTGAAAAAAGAAAAGAACTGCTTTGTTCTGGCGCATAATTACCAATTTATGGAAGTTCAGAAAATCGCCGATTATGTGGGTGATTCCCTGCAAATGGCGAAAGTGGCAACCAAAACAGAGGCAAAAATAATCCTGCTCTGTGGAATAAAAATTATGGCAGAAACAGTAAAAATACTGAATCCAGATAAAAAAGTGCTGATGTCTCATTACGATGCAGATTGCCCCCTGGCAAATATGAAATCTCCTGATGATTTGCGAGCATTAAGAAAAAAATATCCGGATGCAGAAGTTGTATGTTATGTGAATTCTCCCGCAGCCCTGAAAGCAGAAAGCACGATAACCTGTACATCTGCGAATGCTGTAAAAGTTGTCTCTTCTATTCCTAAGGAGAAACAGGTAATTTTTGTCCCGGATAAAAATATTGGAGCATGGGTAGCATATAAAAATAACCGCGAACTTATTATGTTCGATAGTTACTGTTATGTTCACGAGCAGATAACACTGGAAGAAGCCATGATGATAAAAGAAGAATACCCTGATTATTCGCTTATTGTTCACCCGGAATGCACTCTTGATGTATGTAAAGAAGCAGACCTGGTATGCTCCACCAGCCAGATGATAGATTTCGTGAAAGAAAATGACAGGGTAATCATCGGAACGGAGATCGGGCTTTATTATCAGTTAAAATATCATTATCCAGAAAAGCATCTGGTTCCGCTCAGTCCAAAAATGATTTGTGACGATATGAAAAAAACTGACCTGCGAGGTGTCGTCAGAGCTCTCGAAGAAGAAAAATATGAAATAACAGTGCCTGCAAATATAAAACAAAAAGCTAAAAAATCTTTGGATAGGATGCTGCTTTTTATTTAGGAATTATGAAAATTCATTCAAAAGTAATTAGAAAGATATTAATAATTATTCAGGCAATAATTTCTATCGGATTATTAATCCATATTTTTTTAAGACACAATATATCTCTTCTCAATAGAGCAAGTGCACTTTCAATGCCTGTGTGGCTGATCCTTTCGTTCTTTTTCACACTGGTTTTGATACCTATCCTTTCTGCAGCCAGATGGAAAATTTTCTTGTTTTATTCGGGAATATCAGAGAAAATAAAACAGCTTATTAAAATAAATTTCATCTCGATATTCTGGGGAATTATGCTTCCTTCTTCAGACGGTTTCGCTGCTATCAGAATGTTCCTTATTGAGAAAAAACACAGAGATCGACCGGGAACTTCCGGTAGTACTATAATTGCAGAAAAATTACTGGGTTTTATTCTTCTTTGCTTTTTTGGAATTTTTTTCAGTTTGTTCATTCATAACATCCCACAAATAACGCTTTCCAGAACCATCCTGATCCTGATAGTTATTATAATACTATTGATAATGCTGATCATAACTAATAGTAAAATATATAATTATGTTTCACTTCGTTTGGAAAAGATCAGATTTGATAGAAGGGTCTTTAAATACCTATCAGGCATGCACAGCGCACTTACCAAGCTGCCATTCAAGAAAATCCTATTGGAAGCTTTACCGATAATGGTTTTAATCCAACTTACATCATTCTTGAATGTGTATCTTATTTTCAAAGCTATGGGCATAAGTATTCCCATAATCCATCATCTTGCCTTTGTTCCGGTAATTCAAATTATCTCTTTGATACCTGTAACCATCAGTGGATTCGGGATTCGTGAAGGTGCTTTTGTACATTTTTATAGTCTCGTCGGAATTGAACCGACGGTTGCCTTCAGCGTGTCAATACTGAATTTCCTGATACTAACAGGCGTGCCTGCTTTCATTGGCGGGATAATCAGCATTACAGATCAGATACATAAAAGGGATGTTGTTAAATGATCGAACTTTCAATTATCATTCCGGTTTTTAACGACCAGGAAGTTCTACATGAATTATACAGAAGGTTGAAACCTGTGGTCTTTAAACTGGGAAAAAGTTATGAGATTATCTTTGTTGACGATGGAAGTTCAGATGATTCATTTCAGATACTAAAAGAATTTCAGGATAAAGATGAGAACATAAGAATCGTGAAACTCGTAAAGAATTTCGGTCAATCGAATGCTATAACTGCCGGATTGGAATACTCAAAAGGAGATATAATAGTGATCATGGATTCCGACCTTCAGGACAGACCGGAAGACATTCCAAAATTACTGAACGCATTAGAAGAAAATGATGTTCAAATGGCAGTTGCAAAATGGGTTTCCAGGAAAGGTTCTATTATAAAAAAAATCATCTCAAATATGTTCTTCATTATTTCCAATATTATTACGAAAATACATCATCCGCCAAATATGGGTATTTTTCGGGCTTTTAAAAAGGAAGCGTATGAAACTGTTAAAAATATTCCCGAATTATCCGGGACAACTTTAAGCCGTTTTTACAGGGCAAAAATAAATTATAAAACTGTTGACCTTCATCGCGATAAAAGATATGCAGGTAGAGGTGGATATAATTTACACAGAATGTTCAAACTTGCATTTGACAGAATTTTACCTCATACAAGAATTCAGTTGGCAAAGCGAAAGCCAGATTATAAAGTTGAAAGTTATTTTGCAAAAAGTGAGAGAACAAATGAGTAAGAAAATAATTATTTTAGGTGGATTGGGAAATGGTTCTGTAATTGCCAATGCCATTGTTGATGCAAATAAACGTGGTTTCAATGAATGGGAATTTGTTGGATATTTGAATGACAGGCAGGAAAAAGACTCTTTGATCGAAGGCTTCCCGGTTCTTGGAAAAACAAGAGATGCTTCCGAATTTATAAAAAAAGGATTATATTTCATTAACACGATTTACAGAATAGATGGACAGCAAGAGCGGATCAAGCTTTTCGAGAGTTTAAAAATTCCGGATTCTTCTCTGGCTACTTTTATTCATCCGATGGCATACGTTGCTCCAAATGTGAAACTGGGTGCCGGAACAGTCATTATGCCGAATGTATCGGTTTCTTCGGGAACTACAATTGGAAAATGCTGCCTGGTGATGGTGGGTGCTACTATTGGTCATAATAACAAAATCGGGAATTATTGTCACTTTGCTGCTCAATGCTGCACAAGTTCATTTATAAAAATATCTACAGGTGTCCATATCGGATTGAATGTAATCATTAGAGAAAACTTGGAAATTGGTAAAAATTCGACTTTAGGAATGGGTTCCGTACTTCTGGAAAACATTGGTGAAAATGAGATATGGGCAGGAAATCCCGCAAAATTTATACGCAAAGCAAAATGAAAAAAATAGCGATACTCCAATCAAATTACATTCCCTGGAAAGGATACTTCCATATTATTCAGAAAGTAGATCACTTTGTATTCCTGGATACTGCACAATATACTACCAGAGATTGGCGAAACCGCAATCGGATAAAAACTCCTGAAGGTCTCAAATGGCTTACAGTTCCCACCAACGGAACTCAATCTATGAAGATAAATAAAGTGAAAATAGATAATTCTACTGATTGGAGAAAAAAGCATCTGAAAACCTTTGAAAAGAACTATAAGAAATGTAGATATTTCAAACAATATTTTGAATTGTTACAAAATATATTAATGAGAAAAAGCTGGAAAAACCTGAGTGATCTGAATCAACTTTTAATCAAAGAAATTACAAAGATGCTTTGTATCAAAACAACTTTCTCAGATTCGAAAGAATTAGAACTTTTAGAGGGAAAGAACGAAAAAATTATATCTATTATTCAGCAACTTAGTGGAGATCATTACATTACGGGACCAGCAGCAAGATCATATATCGATGAAAATATTTTTAGTTTAAACGATATAAAAGTGGAGTTTATAGATTATTCATACTATCCGGTTTACAATCAACCATGGGGCAAGTTTACTCATAATGTTTCTATATTAGATCTTTTCTTCTGCGAAGGTCCGGATTCCCCGAAATTTATCTGGAAGAAATAGGAATCAAAATGAAAATCCCTTTTAATAAACCTTTAGTGCTGGGAAGCGAAATTGAATATCTGAAACAGGAGATAGAAAAAGATCGGTTTTCCGAAAAAGGAGAATTTACATCGAAATGTGCTGAGCTCATAGAAAAGGAAACTTCCTGCAACAAAGTTATTATGACGCCATCCTGCACTTCTGCGTTGGAAATGTGTGCATTATTGTGTAGTATTAAACCCGGTGATGAAGTGATCATGCCATCTTTCACCCATCCGGGTACTGCTAATCCATTCGTTCGTGCCGGTGCAGAAATCGTCTGGTGTGATATAAAAGAAGACACAAAAAACATAGATGAAGATAAAATCAGACCTTTAATCACAAAAAGAACCAAAGCTGTCGTGGCAGTTCATTATGGTGGAATTATCTGCCGGATGGATAAAATTGCATCTATCTGTAAAAAGAACCATCTATACATGATAGAAGATGCGGCAATGGCGATTGGTAGCAGGTTCAAAGATCAACCTGCAGGAAGTTTCGGAGACCTTGCAGTCATTAGTTTCCATAAAACAAAAAACGTTCAATGCGGAGAAGGTGGAGCTCTTCTGATTAATAATCAAAATATGATAGAAAGAGCTGAATTTCTTCGAGACTATGGAACAAACCGCATCCATTTTGAAAAAGGTCTAATCGAAAAATATACATGGATAGAAAAAAGCTCGAATTTTTCGATGTCTGAATTACAGGCAGCATATCTTTATCCACAGCTTCTTGAATTAAAAAGGATAAATGAAAACCGTCTGCGAACATGGAAACTTTATTATAAACTTCTCTCTGAATTTTTGCCCGTGAAATGTCTTTCATATATCCCAAAAGAAGTAAAACATAACGCTCATTTATTCTATATAATGTTAAAAAACGAAGAACAGAGAAAAGAATTGATTACTCATTTAAAATCTACAGGAGTTCAGGCTTTTTTCCATTATGTTCCACTTCACAGCGCTCCTATCTGGAAAGAAAAGTATGATAACATCAGCCTACCAGTAACGGATAAAGTAAGTGAGACACTACTTCGTCTGCCGATGTATTATAACATGCAAAAAGAAGAAGTAGAATATGTGGTTTTAATGTTATGTAAGAAACTTTTTCCTCTTGTCGTTCCCGCGGAAGTGGGAATCCGTGAACATTAAAAAAGGTAGATTCCCAATCGGAGTTGGGAATGACAGTGA
>JACNIV010000008.1 GCA_014382915.1 Candidatus Cloacimonadota bacterium
GATTTCCTTTGTGATGACCAACTCTTTTGAAGCAGCTTTATATTGGAACGGGTGCACCCGGAAACCGGTAAAATTCCTATCTTTCAGGAAAGCCTTTTTTCCTTTTTCCAGCAGTTCGGCAGGATAATTCTTGGATGACTTGTATGCTTTCTTGTTTTTATAGAATTCATAATACAGGTCTTTATCTGTTTCAACAAGTTTTTCAACCGGATATATGTTTATATTCTTGTTTGATTGCTGTTGTTTATCTATAATCTGGATATCAATATTTCCATCCACCGGAAGTCCCACGATCTCTGTAAAATAAGGAAGCTGAGGGTATCCTGCCCGGGTCGATCCTATGGCACCTTCACAAACGATCCGATGATAACTTCCATTTTTATTCTTGATATTTTGCAGTTCAAATTCCGGTAAAGTGAATTTAACAATAAGCTCATCTTCATTCTGGGTTAGAACCTGAAATGTTTCCGCACCTAAAAAAACAGGCAGCAACACAATAAAAAGGACTAAAAACTTTCTCGACATTTAATTCTCCATTTATTTGCAAACAAATTTATTAAAGACAATGATATTTTGACAAGTATTATAAATTTTCTACCAGCATTTTTAGAGCATTAACAGTTGCTTTTTTTCGTATGATCTCTCTGTTGCCTGAAAAAATGTATTTATGATGAACCACTTTTTTTTTACTGTAAACTGCTATGTGTACAGTGCCTACGGGTTTTTCTTTGGTTCCGCCGTCAGGTCCGGCAATACCGGTAATGGCGCAGGCACAATTTGATTGGAACATAGTCTGAATTCCTTTAACCATTGCGATGGCGGTTTCTTTGCTGACAGAACCATGTTTTTCCAGGGTCTTTTCGGGAACATTCAGGATGTACTGCTTGATCTCATTGGCATAGGCTACAACACCTCCCAGAAAATAAGCGGAAGCTCCAGGATGTGATGTGATAACCTGTTGTATCATTCCACCGGTGCAGGATTCGGCAAGAGAAAGAGAAAACTTTTTCTTCTGTATCTTTTCATGAAGTTGTTTGGATATCGTCACAATATCAGAATTTAATTCCTGTTCAATTTCCAGCGGTTTCGTTTCCCACTTGTTCACTTTACCATGTCGTACAAGTTCTGTGGGTATCTCTTCTTGTTTGTCCCGCAGATTTCTATCTGCCACAATGATGTGATGTTTCTGGTATTGAATCACATCTCCGATTTTTATTTCCATTCGGGATTTATAAACATACTCGTCGTTCACAGAGACGAATCCGCGGCTTACTTTATGTTCGATATCTTTATAATTTTCTATTACTTTAGCTGCCTTCAGAAGCTGGTACAGGTAGATAGTAGTTCCTTCTTCAATCCAGAATTTCATCAATAAGCCTTTGCGAATAAAACTCGTTTATCGCTTTCCTTCCCACAGCAAATACATTTTCCTTTTTCCTTCTCTGCTTCCAATGGAATGCAGCGAATGGTTACTTTCAAATCATTCTTTATTTTTTCTTCACAATCGCTGCTACCACACCAATGACTATTTGCAAATCCGCCATGGATATCAGGATTCTTTTTATTTTTGGGAGTGAAGAAATTATAGAATTCGTCTTTGTTATCGATGTTCATAGTATTTTCATCTCTGAACTGTAAAGCACGCTGGAAGATATTATTTTGGATTTCTTCCAGTATAGATGTGATATTTTTCAGGAATTTATCTGAATTCATACTTTGTTTTTCGTTGGGTTGTTTATCTCTTCTTCCCATGAAAACCGAATTGCTTTCGATATCGCGAGGACCTATTTCCAAACGAATGGGAACACCTTTTTTTATCCATTCCCAGAGTTTTTCTCCACCCCGCATATCACGATCATCCACTTTTACATGGATTTTATTATCATCAAAACGAAGCGATTTCATTTTTTCTATAAGCTGATCGATAAAGTCTATCACTTCTTTGTGTTCATTTTTATCACGGTAAATAGGAACAATAACCACATGTAACGGTGCGATCCTGGGAGGAAGAACCAAACCGTTATCATCGCTGTGCGCCATGATAAGAGCACCAATGAGCCTGGTGGAAACACCCCAGGAAGTAGTCCAGGCATATTCTTCACGTCCTTCTTTATTCTGGAATTTTATATTGGAAGCTCTGGCAAAATTCAAGCCTAAGAAATGGGATGTACCAGATTGAAGAGCTTTTTTATCCTGCATCATAGCTTCAATAGAAAAAGTGCTTACAGCGCCAGGGAATCTTTCAGATTCGGTTTTTTCACCTTTTATTACCGGCATAGCAAGGAATTTTTCTGCGAACTCTGCATAAACATTCAGCATTTTGAAAGTTTCTTCCATAGCGTCTTCTTTGGTTTCATGAACTGTATGTCCTTCTTGCCAGAGGAATTCAGTTGTTCGCAGGAAAAGCCGTGTTCTCATTTCCCAGCGAACTACATTTGCCCATTGATTAATAAGCAGGGGCAAGTCGCGATAAGAATTAACCCACTTGCTGAATGATGCACCGATAATAGTTTCGCTGGTAGGACGAACGATCAATTCTTCTGTTAATTTCCCTGCAGGTTTCAGACCACCCTTGCCGTCATCTTCCAATCTGGAATGAGTGACTACAGCGCATTCCTTGGCAAAACCTTCCACATGTTCTGCTTCTTTTTCAAAGAAACTTTTGGGAATGAAAAGTGGAAAATATGCATTTTCATGTCCCGTTTCTTTAAACATCACATCGAGGTTTTGTTGTATATTTTCCCAAATCGTATACCCCCAGGGTTTGATGACCATACAGCCTCGAACTTCGCTGTTCTCTGCCATATCGGCAGCTTTTATCACCTGCTGATACCATTCGGGATAATTTTCTTCCCGCGTGGGAGATATTGCTGCTTTTACCTTTTTCGTCATAAATTAACTCCAAAAAAAAGAAAATTTATTCTAAACTTTTATTGTCTACTACTTTGTCAAATCAAAAAATAGGGAATTTTCTAACTACTTGACATCGGATGGAATAAATTGGATTTAGTAATCGGAATTATGAGTAAATATGATGTAATAGTTGTTGGTGCCGGACATGCCGGTATTGAAGCTGCTTTAGCTTCAGCCAGGATGGGTGCGAAAACACTTATTTTTGTCATTAAGATCGAGACGATCGGCAGGATGAGTTGTAATCCTTCAGTAGGTGGTCCCGCCAAGGGTCATCTGGCAAGAGAACTGGATGCGATGGGTGGAGAGATCGGTAAAGCTGCAGATATTTCGGGTATTCAATTCAGGATGCTGAACAAGAAAAAGGGACCTGCAGTGTGGGCACCGCGTTCGCAGAATGACCGTGCTTATTATGGCGTTGTAATGCATCATGCGTTGGAAGGCCAAAGCAACCTGGAGATCAAAGAAGCCACCATCGATGATATCCTTCTTTCCAAAGATGGAAAGAGCGTTATCGGAGTACGTTCCAAATTGGGTGAATCATATTTTGCTTCCAAAGTTATCCTGGCAAACGGTACTTTCCTGCGCGGAAAGGTGCATGTTGGCAATGTGAGTTACAGTTCCGGCAGGGCAGGAGAACCGGCATCGGTAAAGCTTTCCGAATCACTTTTGAAAGCAGGTTTGAAGCTGGAAAGATTTAAAACAGGCACTCCTCCTCGAATCGATCTGCGAACAGTTAATATGAATAAAGTGGAAGAACAACCCGGTGATGAAGATCCACAGGGATTTTCTTTTTACCGCGATATTAAATTGAAGAACGATGTAAGTTGTTATCTCACTTTTACCACACCGGAAACTCATGAGATCATCCGCTCCAACCTTGATAAATCTGCGCTTTATGGTGGATATATCAGTGGAATTGGTCCTCGCTACTGTCCTTCTATCGAAGATAAAGTTGTTAAATTCCATACAAAAGATCGACATCATGTTTTTATCGAGCCGGAAGGTACTGAAACATTTGAAGCGTATGCCAACGGTATTTCAAACAGCTTACCGCCCGATGTGCAAACAAAGCTTGTTCATTCCATTCCCGGCTTGGAGAAAGCTAACATAATCCGTTATGGCTATGCTATCGAATACGATTATATTCCACCAGATAATATCAAAGCAACAATGGAAACAAAAAAAATAAAAGGATTATATCTGGCAGGACAGATCAACGGAACTTCCGGTTATGAAGAAGCGGGAGCTCAAGGATTAGCTGCCGGGATCAATGTTGTACTTTCTCTCGATAAAAAAGAGCCTGTTATTTTCGATCGTTCCCGATCTTACCTGGGTGTTTTATTGGATGACCTGGTTACAAAAGGCACTACAGAACCCTATCGCCTTTTTACTTCCCGCGCAGAATACAGACTCTATTTACGTCAGGATAATGCCGATGAAAGATTAATGCCGCTGGGCTATGAACTGGGTCTGGTAGATGATGTGCGCTGGCAGAAATTCCAACAGATGAAACAAATCCACGATAGGGAATTACACTTCCTGAAAACACATAAAACAAAAAAAACAGAAGATTTGAAAGAACCGACGAAATTGGCTAATATTTTAAAAAGACCGGAAATAGAATTCGATGACTTACATCGATACGGATATAAAATACCGGAAGATATTACGGAAGATATAAAAAACAGAATTACTCTGGAAGTAAAATATGAGGGATATCTAAAACGCCAATTGGCAGAGATAGATAAATTCGAGAAAATGGAGCATGCACACATCCCCACAGATATCGATTATATGAAGATCGAATCTATTGCCTATGAAGCCAGGGAAAAATTGAATAAGATAAAACCAACTTCGCTGGGACAGGCTTCCAGAATCTCCGGTGTGAATCATACAGATGTAACATCTCTGATGGTGTATTTGAAGAAGAATAAAATATTCAGGAATATTGGAGAAAGGAAATGAATAGATCGTTGTTGATAATTATGTTACTTATTTTGTTGGGATGCGCTTCACAAACAGAATTTGAAGAAGTTAAAATGATCCATAAAATAGAATATCCGCAATTACCCGGCTGGGTATACGAACTTCCTGCCGGAGAATATGTGATCGGGATAGCCCGGAAAAGCTTCGATGAAGATGAAATGAAAGATGCTGCCAAGCAAATGGCAGCGGTTATGAAGAGCAGGAATGAAGCTTCCTACTCCATCGAGAAATTTGCTTCGACTACCACCGAGGATCTATTGCGAGACGGCAAAGCAGAATTCCGGCTTAATGTAAGCGCATCCCCCGAAACTACTCGCAGGCTCTATGAATCTTTACAGGTAATTGATGAGGTATTCTTCTTTGATTATTACCTGGCTCTCTTTTCTCTTCAAAAAGATAATGTTACTGAAAAATATAAGAAAAGATTTGTAGCTAATTTTCCTGACTGGTATAAAAAGGACAAAATTTCTGTAGAAAGTTCACAAATTATAAGCTATGCTACCGGCAGCTCATTTAACCTTGTTAATGCCTGGGAAAGTGCAGCAGAAAATGCCCGGCTGGAGATAGCAAAATATGTGGAAAAAGATGTACAGACAGCATTGATAAGCAAAGATGAGGAAATGGAAAAATCATTAGCTTTGGAAACCACCAAGAAGCTTATTGAAATGAAGCTCAGAAGGTGTTTTATCTCATCAGAATTGAAAGATAATCTACGAAGTTACAAGGTATTAATGGAAATGGTAATAAAAAATAAATAGGTGTTGGACAGAGGTGTTTGATAATGAAAGCGATTGCTATTATTCCTGCCAGGTACAAATCAACCAGGTTTCCCGGCAAACCTCTGGCAAAACTTGGCGCAAAATATATCATTCAGCATGTTTATGAACGGGTACAGAGCAGTGGTTTGTTCACCGAGGTTGTGGTGGGAACGGATGATCAGCGCATCTTTGAAGCAGTCGAAAGCTTTGGCGGGAAAGTAGTTCTCACCAGCAAAGAACACGAAAGCGGCACCGACCGTGTTGCGGAAGTTTGCCGGAAATTGCCTTGCTGCAGCGATACTGATGTGGTAGTAAATGTTCAAGGTGATGAACCCTTCATTTCCAGAGAACCACTTAAAAAACTGATGGCTGCTTTTGATGATCCTGTTGTTCGGGTGGCTTCCCTGATGCACAGTATGAAGAAAAACTTTGATGATCCGAATTCTGTGAAAGTAGTGTGTGATAAAAACAAGTATGCTCTCTATTTTTCTCGTTCGGTAATTCCTTTTGAACAGAACAATAAGTTAGAACAAAAACCTGAGTATTTCAGACATATTGGAATATATGCTTTTAGACGGGGAATACTTTTTCGTTTTGTGGAAATGCCGCAAGGTAAATTGGAACGGATAGAAAAACTGGAACAACTCCGCCTGCTGGAAAATGGTATTAAGATTAAAATGATAGAAACAGATTACGAAGGGATCGGCATAGATACCCCGCAAGACCTGGAAAAAGCGGAGAAGATGATAGCCGCAAAAAGTTACGAATAAAAAAAGAATAAATAAGACCTTGCGAAGGTTTACAAGAATGATCTGCTACAAATAAAACCTTCGCAAGGTCTTTTTAAATCTCCTACCGAAGCTTCCGTCAAAAGCCGGACACTGTCCGCTTCGGAAGGTATTGTTAACCCCTCTGCCCCGATAAATCGGGGCTTTCTCCCCTTATGAAGGGGAGTAAATCTGTCGCAAGGTCTTTATGATACTATTTATTTCACCAAAATCATTTTCTTTATCTGTGAATAACTGGCAGATTGCAGTTTGTAGAAATAAATACCGGAACCATAATCCTTCGCATCCCAGTCGTAATCATATCTTCCAGCTTCAAATTCATGTGATAAAATAATTTGACCTTTGATATTGAATATAGTCAACAATGCAACCTCATTTTCTTTCACATCGAATTTGATAAAAGTTGTGGGATTAAATGGATTAGGGTAATTCTGCCAGAGTTTTGTCTGCACGGGAATGATGGGTGTGTTTTCTTCCTCAAGAGGAATAGTAAGTGAAACGGGTCCAAAAGTTTCGGTTTCACCACTCCCGGAAACGCTCTCTAACCAGTACCAGTAGGTTTGATTGACCACTGTTTCGTGTTCATCGATAAAAGAATATTCTGTAGGTTGGCTGGTGGTACCTGTACCCGGTATCAAATCAAAATTGATCTGCTGACTCTGTCCTGCATTTGATGATGCAGAACGATAGATGTTCCACCCGCAGTTGTTGGACTCGCTCTGTGTAGTCCAATTTATTACAGGAGTCCCATTATAAAAAACAGCAGAAAAAGATGAAAGAGTAACAGGTAGTGGATTGTCCTGACCAAGTATGATCTCGGTGGAACCATTACGTAAAGCTGGTAATGCAACATTGAATGAAACGTGACTTGTAACATAGTTCCAAACTATATTGCCAGGAATTTCCCAGCTGGTTCCATTCAGCCAATGTATTTGGTATAAATCGGTAAGACCACTGAAAGAAAGATCAAAAGCAAGATTCACACCAGTTACGCTTCCGGTTATATCCACATCATAAGAAATAGTCACATTATCAGGATAGGGAACAGGTGTAGATCCTTGAACCTGATCGGTTACTGTTACATCTACTGTTATTGGAACAGTACCAGCTGGATCAACCGAAACATCGGGATCGACCAGAATTCCGTCAATATTTGTTATCGGCATATCAACTATAGCAGGACCAGATGTATCCCCGGAGTTGTCTCCTGAACCATTACTAACGTTTAAAACATAAACTGCTTCTGAAATTGAACTTGGAGCCCACAGAATAAGATATGCAATAGCTTTTAATGTTTGCGATGAAGAAATACTTATTGGACTACTGTAAACCAAATCAGTGTCATCAGGATCAGTTCCGTCTGTTGTGTAGTAAATAGTAGCTCCAGATGTAGCACAACTGATAGTTACACTCTGGGTAGTTCCATAAGTTCCTGCTGGTGGTGAGAAAGTGGGAGTAGCTAATATTACTTTATCTTCTAATATAAAAACGCCAACGCCATAATGTTGCAGTGGAGTTGAACCGTTGTAGTATACACCACCCCAGGTCATTGTATGGTTACTATAATCCCAGGTGTCGTGAATATAAACTAGGCTGCTGCTATCGTCATATCCATAACCGAGCATTGTGTGAC
>JACNIV010000009.1:0-1805 GCA_014382915.1 Candidatus Cloacimonadota bacterium
AGGATATGAAAATTTAAGTAGTATAATATATTAGGCTTCTTTTCATGAGGAGGTTTCATATGTGGTGTATTAATAAATCAAAACATAGGGATTCTAATAAAAACACTTCCCCTATGGATTATAGTGCTAAGGTTCTTTTTAATATAACTGTGGAGAAAACATGGTCATCTACTAAAGCAATGGATGATATCATAAAAAAAAATAGTGAAGAATCAGACAATGATTATACCAGAAAGTATACCAGGTGTTTTTTGAATTGCTATGTTTTTATATGCATATTATCTCAAGGCAACTTTTTTCCGAATTTAGTCCGGCTATAAGACAGAAATCAAATGATATTCTTGGACCAATGTCAATACAATATGTAGCCAAGACTTTCGTAAAAGAAGACTCTGAACAAATAGTAAAAGAATTATATGAAAAAATGGAACTCCTCAAGGTTTCTCCTCAAGATCGTCTAATCGTGGTTTATGAATTCTTCATAAAGTATTTCCGAGAAAAAGACATGAAGGAATTTGAATGTACTGAATATTTTTTTGTCGATGGATTTAATATGATTACGCATTCCGACTTTTTAAAAAACAAATTCTATCGTACTTTAATGTCGAAAATAACCAATTTTAAAATGCCGTCGCAGGAAAGAATTCCAGGTACACTCCGACAATATTTGGATTCGACTTCTGGTAAAAACAATAAAATCAAACTCTGATATGTTTGAAATCGAGCTTTAGAAAGTGAATATGATTAAGGATATGAGGATTATATGAATTTTATCAAGTTTGCAGTATCTCTGCTATGCTTTGGCTATCTTTTTTGGTATGTATTGATGCTAGTTATCTCCCTCCCAAGCTGGGGTTTAGCTCCGGTTGTCATGTGGGTAACTGAAGGAAAGAGGAGCACGATGAAGCGAATTCTTGTTATACCAGTTCTGCTTCTATCATTAATCCTTGGAATGCTTCTTCCAGCAGGGTTTTACAGTGCAGGGATATTTGCCATTACTTCTTATTTCATGCAGCAAGCTAGTCATCCATGGTTATATGTCATCATTGGTGGTTTAATGTGCTTCTGGTTTGTCGCTCCGAGTGGTGAAACCAATATCTTGGCGATACTAATTTCTCTTGGATGCTACGTTCTCTTCATGACAATTATGGAGCCCATCGGGGAACAGATTAGCAATATTGGTGATAGCATCATCGGCTGGACATTTGGAATCCTGTTGATTTTTCTTGTAGTAGGTTTATTGATTGCATTTGTAGTTTGGCTTGTCAAGAAGACGACAGAAAATCCACCCCCTCTACCCCTTAGCGGCATAGATAACACGTCAGGATATGGGAAAGCAAGCATATTACCCTCTACCCTAAAAAGATGGAATTGGGGTGCATTCTTCCTAACCTGGTTTTGGGGTATATTCAATGGAACATATATCGCACTTTTATATTTTATTCCCGTTCCTATTATACAAATTGTTTTACCCTTCGTTCTTGGTGCCAAGGGAAACAAATGGGCATGGCGGAACAAGCGGTGGCAAGACGAAGAACACTTCAAACGGATACAGCGTCGCTGGACAATTATCGGTTTCATTTTCTTTATATTAATGATTGTCTATATTATCATTAACATTTCGTACGGAGATTGGGAACCAACCGAGTAATACTGAGAGCTAAATAAGATCTTATATAGTAAATAGTAAGATTATAAATTATCTTATTTCTTCGGTGAAGGTAAATAATACTCTTTTATTGCGAAGCTGAACTTCGTACACAAGTGCGTTACTAAGTACAACTTAGTAACGAGTAAAAGATTTT
>JACNIV010000009.1:1951-8046 GCA_014382915.1 Candidatus Cloacimonadota bacterium
GAATGGAAACAGAACCGATCTCTTTCATGCGTTTTTTGCCTTCTTTCTGTTTTTCAAGAAGCTTTTTCTTTCGGGTAATATCACCACCGTAACATTTGGCGGTAACGTTCTTGCGCATTGCTGTAATTGTACTGCGAGCGATGATCTTGGCACCAATACTTGCCTGCAGAGCTATTTTAAAGAGATGTCTGGGAATAACATCTTTCAATTTATCGGTAACGCTTTTCCCCCATTGGTAGGCTTTATTCTCATGGCAGATGAAAGACATGGCATCCACCCTCTCGCTGTTTATCAGAATATCCACTTTCACTACATTGGACTTCCGGTTTTCTTTGAAGGAATAATCCAGCGATGCATAACCTTTACTCACGGATTTCAGTTTATCATAAAAATCGAAGATGATCTCGATGAGCGGCATTTCATAATGAATGGAAAGACGTTTTTCGTCTATGTACTGCATATCTTTTTGATTTCCGCGTCGTTCCTGCACCAGTTTCATAATATTTCCCACGAACTCTGTAGGAACGATGATCTCCACATCCATCACCGGTTCTTCTATAGATTCGATATGTGCGGGATCGGGCATCTCCGCCGGATTATAAATAACCAATTTACTGCCATTGTTCAGATTGATAATAAATCTTACACTTGGTGTAGTTGTAATTATCGGTACATTATATTCCCGAAAAAGGCGTTCTTTAACTATTTCCAGGTGAAGCATTCCCAGAAAGCCGCAGCGGAATCCGAAACCCAGTGCCAGGGAACTTTCCGGTTCATAAGTGAGTGCTGCATCATTAAGTTTGAGTTTTCCCAGACTATCCCGCAGGTCTTCATGATCTTCTTTTGCCAGCGGGAAAACACCGCTGTACACCATCGGCTTGGGTTCTTCGAACCCAGGCAGAGATTCTTTACATCCACCTTTTGCTGTGGTTATGGTATCTCCCACCCGTGCATCTGCAACTTCTTTAATATTGGCAATGATATAACCTACCTCACCAGCAGTAAGTTCATCTGTTTCCTCTTTTTTCAAACCCAGGTAGCCTATCTCTTCTATGTAAAATTCTTTCCTGGTAGAAAAAAACTTTATCATTTCACCCTTTTTCAGTTTGCCGTCAAACATACGGATAAGCACTATCACGCCGCGGTATGTGTCAAAGTAGGAGTCAAAAATCAGTGCTTTTGCCGGCAGATCGATATTGCCGGTGGGAGCAGGAATATTCTCGGCGATCCCTTTCAAAAGTTCCTCTACTCCTGTTCCTTCTTTTGCGCTTATCCTGAAAATATGTTCCCTGTCTATCCCGATGTTTTCTACAATGTCGTGCTCTGTACCTTCCACATCTGCTTTGATGAGATCGATCTTATTTACTATCGGAATTATTTCCAATTCGTTTTCCATTGCCAGGTAGAGGTTGCTCATCGTTTGAGCTTCAATTCCCTGTGAGGCATCCACCAGCAGCAGTGCACCGTCACAGGAAGCAAGACTGCGGGAAACTTCATAAGAAAAATCAACGTGCCCGGGCGTATCGATCAGGTTAAAAATATATGTTTTATCATTGTACTTGTATTCCATACGGATCGCATGAGATTTAATGGTAATCCCGCGTTCCCGTTCCAGGTCCATATCATCCAGTACCAGTTCATCATGTGCACCTTTATCGATGACATGGGTAACTTCCAGCAGCCTGTCCGCCAATGTGGATTTGCCATGATCTATATGTGCGATTATGCAGAAATTCCTGATCAATTCCCTGTTTACATTTCCCATTAATTAAATCTCCAAAACACATTTAGTCGGATTCAAAAACTGGAGTAAAAGGCTTAATGTCAATCTTTTCCTGCAATTAGTTACCATACCAAAAATTTATGCTTGACGCAAACAGGAATATTTTTAAGTTCTATTCAAATTTCTAGTTAGAAAGGCTTGTTAGATGATAGAAGTAATACGTGAGAAATGTAATGGCTGTGAGCTTTGTTTAAAAGCCTGCGCTTACGATGCCATTGTGATCGTCGATAAGGTAGCAGAGATAGATCTGGATAAATGCCCGCTTTGTGGAGCCTGCGTTAGTGCCTGTCCATTTGAGGCGATCTTCATTCGCAAATACGGTCAGAAAACCCTCGATAGAAAACAATTCAAAAACGTCTGGATTTTTGCTGAACAGAAAAGAGGTGAAATTGCACCGGTGGTTTTTGAGCTTCTGGGAAAAGGTAAAGAACTTGCACGGCAGAGAGAAAGTGAACTGGTAGCTGTTTTATTCGGGGACCAGATCGAAAATCTATGTAAGGAATTGATCGCTTACGGAGCTGATAAAGTGATCTATGTGGATGACACTAAGTTAAAAGATTTCCTGGATATTCCGTACACAAACGCCATGACTGAACTCGCCAATAAATATAAGCCTGAAATCATTCTTTCGGGAGCTTCCGTGCTGGGAAGATCGTTCATTCCCCGTGTTGCTGTGGAACTGCAAACCGGTCTTACTGCCGATTGTACCGGTTTGGAGATTGATAAAGATACGGGTGGACTGATGCAGACACGTCCTGCTTTCGGTGGAAATATTCTGGCTACCATCGTAACCCCAAACCATCTTCCTCAAATGGCTACGGTACGTCATAAAGTGATGGACCCCTTAGAAAAAGATGACAGCCGAACAGGTAAGATCATCAAAGAGGAAATTGATTTCTCTAATTTAAAAGATGACACAAAATATCTCGGATTCACAAAAGATGAAACGCAGATGGTAAACCTTACCGAAGCAAATGTAGTTGTTTCGGGCGGCAGAGGATTGAAGAATCAAGAGAATTTCGCGCTTTTAAAAGAACTGGCAAAAGCTCTGGGCGGAGGAGTGGGAGCATCCCGGGCAGCCGTGGATGCCGAATGGATAACATATCCGCACCAGGTAGGTCAAACAGGTAAGACCATTAAACCAACTATCTATATTGCTGTGGGAATCTCCGGTGCTATTCAGCACCTGGCTGGAATGCAGTCAGCAGATTATATTATTGCGATAAATAAAGATCCCGACGCTCCCATTTTCAAGGTTGCAGATCTGGGTTTAGTAGGTGATCTTTTCGAGATTTTACCTTTATTGAATAAAAAATTAAGGCAATAGTACTTCTCTATGGAAATAAAAGTTAGAGCCTGTGTTCATAATGCTGATAATATCACCAGGAATACTACTTTAAAGCTGAACAGCTCCCTATTGAAAGATAAAAATAAAATTTGGGATTGTTCTGACACGATCGCCTATCCCCCGTTCATCAACAGCCACGATCACCTCATTAGCAACTGGTACCCAAAAGCAGCTTTAAACCACCCCTACCCGAATGTAAACGTGTGGGTAGAAGAGATGAAATCCTCAGATTCCTTCCTGGAAAGAAATAAGGTCTGGATAAATGATGGTAAATTTGACCTGACTCATGGAACTGCACCTCTCATCATTTCATTGGGAATGTATAAAAATCTTTTTTCAGGATGTGCTGTTGTTCAGGATCACATTCCCAAACAGAAAAAAGAATATTACAATAATAATCCTATCAACATTATAAAAGAATATACCCAGTGCCATTCTCTTTCCATGGGAAACTGGTGGGGTGGTAAAACTGCAGAAGAAGAGTACAGAAATACTGAAGGCAAAATGCCTTTCATAATTCATATTGGTGAAGGAATAGATGAAGTTGCAAAGAAATGTTTCCCCCGTATGGAAGAGCTTGACTTGCTGCAACCGAATACGCTTATTATACATGGAATTGTTTTAACCAGAGACCAGATAAAAAAATGCGCTGAAAGCGGAACTTCCATCTGCTGGTGCCCCGAGTCCAATCTCTTTCTGATCGGTAAAACACTGGATATTGATTCTTGCCTTGAATTTGGAGTTAATGTGGTTTTGGGAACTGATTCGACGATGTCTGGCAGCAGGAATATTCTCTATGAAATAAAATTCGCCAAAAAGAACTTCCCACATATTCCCATGAAAGAAATATTCCGCATGATCAGCACTAATGCCCGTAAAGCTTTGTTTCTTCAAGACTCTTACGGTGTCCTGGCAAATGAAACTTCCAACCTGCTGCTGCTCAGGATGAAAGACCTGAATCCATTTGAAAATATTCTTAACACTCTGATGGATGATATTGAACTTTTTGTGCATCAGGGTATTCCGGTTTATGGTAATCTGAAATTCCTGACAGATTTCGATATTGATAGAAACCAGTATCACTTCTTTAATGTGCATGGTCATAAGAAATTTGTTAAAGGACATCCTGAATTAATCAACACCAAGATCGATTCAATCCTGGGTTACCATAAAGATTTTCCTTTTTTTCCATTCTAATAAATATCCATAAATAGAAGTTAAAGAAAGAGTTTCCAATGTTGAAATTATCGGAGATTTTTTTAAGCATTCAAGGTGAATCCACTTATGCAGGATTGCCCTGTATTTTTATTCGTCTGGCAGGATGTAATTTACGATGTAAGTATTGCGATACAACTTATAGTTACGAAACAAAGTTTGAAAAATACTCTGAAGATATCCTGAAAGAAATTCAACAATACAAACCTATAAAACTTGTAGAGATAACCGGTGGTGAACCTTTAATTCAATCAGAAATATATGACTTATTGACTATCTTATATGATAATGAATACGAAATTTTACTCGAGACTAACGGCACCATCGACCTGGAAAAAGTACCGGATTACGTTACTAAGATCGTCGATGTTAAATGCCCGGGAAGTGGCTTTGAAGATAGTTTTTTAACTGAAAATCTCAAACATATTTCTCTTCAGAAAGATGAAATTAAGTTTGTTATTTCAGATAGACAGGACTACGATTGGGCAAAGAATTTTATTAAAAAACACGATTTACAAAAATATTTAATTCTCTTTTCACCTGTATTGGAAAAGCTTGAATCCCAAAAATTAGCAAAATGGATCACTGAGGATAAGTTGCCAGTTAGAATGCAGTTACAATTACATAAATTGATCTGGGGAAAAGATAAAAGGGGAGTTTAGGATACGATTATCTTCCCCGCTTTCTCCATTTCCTTCAAATATTTTTCCAGCTTTTCTTTATCGTGATCTTCGATTGAAATTTTCAATTTGATCTTATCTGAATATTCGATATCTGAGATAGTTACTCCCATGTTTGTTATCTTATGTTTCAGTATTTCCCCGAAATCGTAAGTTGTAGTAATGTTAAATCCAACTGTTTTTACCAGTTTCTTGAGTGGAGATTTTGCAATAGCATTTTCCACGCTTTGACCATACGCATCTATAAGACCGCGAATTCCCAGTTTAGTGCCACTAAAATAGCGGGTTACCACTATAGCGACATTGGTCATATTATACTTTTTCAGCGTATTCAACATAGGCTGTCCTGCCGTTCCAGAAGGTTCTCCAGCATCGGAACTATGAAACGTTTCTCCCTTATCACCCACGATATATGCCCAGCAATTATGATTAGCTGTTTTGTGTTCGGCAGCGATCTTCGAGATGTAATCTTTAGCTTCCTTCATTGTTCCCACATAATGCAGGTGTGCAATAAAAGTTGAGCGTTTTATCTTCGTTTCTACTTCTCTATCTTTTTCTATGGAAAAAAAATAATTCATCATGCTAACCTTTTGTAAAACCATTGCGAAGGTTAAGATAAACCAGTCCAATAACCATTCGCAAGGTCAATATTCCAACAGGTTCCTTAATTGCTCTGTATCCAGATTTTTTATCACACTTTGTCCGCCATCAATAATATGTTCGAACATATCTTTTTTATTTTGTTGCAGATCCAATATTTTTTCTTCTATCGTGCCTTTGGTAATGATCTTATAAACCATCACCTTCCTGGTTTGACCTATACGGTGTGCCCTATCGATAGCCTGGTTCTCTCCCATCGGATTCCACCACGGGTCAACAATTATCACCGTATCGGCAGATATAAGATTCAAACCATAACTACCTGTTTTCAAACTTATAAGGAACGCACGGATATTGTTATTATTATTGAAGTTATCTATTACCTTCTGTCGATTCCTGGTGGAGCCATCCATGTATTCGTAGGCAACTTTCTCTTTATTCAACATCTCTTTCAATACTTGTAACATCT
>JACNIV010000010.1 GCA_014382915.1 Candidatus Cloacimonadota bacterium
TAAACACCATCACCTATAGAATGTTCGATGATCAGTTTATTGCCATTGGAAAAAATATGGTGGAATGCCTTACAAAGTATAAAGATGGAAGTATCCTGATAGATCAACTGTCCTTCTGTGGAATCGGTGGAAACACAATAGAGTTTTACATCTTTATCTATAATTTCCTGCGAACTGATGTACCTGCAATCAATTTTGTAAGCTACAAGATGTTGCTTAATATCTTCGCTAACAATAATGTTTTTTATCTTAGTTGGTTTGGCAAAAGCCAGCGCCTTAAAATGTTCATCATCTATCTTTAATTCTACTTTAAACAAATCATCCTCCAAGTTTTTAAAAAAGCCTATTTATATTTGTTTCAACCGCTTTCAAGTCAAGGTATAATTTTCCCATTTTGCTATCCACTATTTTTAATTGACTTTAAAATAAGAAATTTAAATTGCGCCTTCGGAGGTTGAAATGAATAAAAAATTGAAAAGAAACATAATACAGCATTCAGGAATAATAGGTGGTTCTATCCTCTTTGCTATAGCTTATTCCTGGTTCCTGGTTCCATACAAAATAGTACCCGGTGGCATTGGAGGTTTATCTCAGATCCTGTTTCACATTTTCAATCTTCCGATGGGAATTTCAATGATCCTATTCAATATTCCGCTCTTTATTTTCAGCTTTTTATTCATGGGAAAAAGATTCGGGATGCGATCTGTTTTCGGGATGTTGACTACTTCTATTTTCGCTGACCTGCTAAGTTTTCAAAGCTTATATAAATTTGGTTTATTAAAAGACCTTTCACCCTACACATACCAAGCTGCCGGAAGAACATTCTATGCCATGCTGGCTCCCCAGGATATATACCTTTCGGCTGTTGCCGGCTCGGTACTTCTAGGGCTGGGACTGGGAATTATTTTCCGTTTCGGTGGGTCTACCGGGGGGACGGATATTCCGGTGGCACTCCTGAAACAGAAAACCGGCATTTCCATTGGTACGGGTTACTGGCTTATAGAAACATTGATCATCCTTACTGTAGGCCTGGTATTTAAAGACCTGAAAGTGGTAATACTCGGATATATTAACCTGTTCATTACTACAAGAATGACCGACCTAGCCAGTGAAGGTCTGCCCTACGTGAAAGGTGTATACGTGATCTCGGAAAGAACAGAAGAAATAAAAGAAATGATCTATGATAAAATAATGCGTGGTGTTACCTTTATCAAAGCAGAAGGTGGTTATACTGGAAAGCAGATGAACATGCTGTTTTGTGCCATGAATAGAAGGCAGGTTGCTATCCTGCGTGATATTGTAAAAGATATCGATCCGGGTGCTTTTGTTCTGCTCACTGATGTTAACGATGTAATGGGATACGGTTTCCGCAGCAGAAATCTTGATCTATCTGAAAAAGGATAAAACTTTTCTCTCCAAAGCTCCTCAATTTTACTATTGCTGGTTCAATTATGTTAATTGAATTATATGTTCGGTTTATATTTGTAAAAATCTAACGTGCGATTCAGGTTGCAAACCTGAACCAGCAGTGCGTTGGAACGGAAAAGAAGAGTATCTTTTCCTCCTCATCCTTAGCCCTTCTCCTATATCTCTCGTATCAAAGCCCCAGCTTTGATATGCATTTCTTTTTTTATGAGGTTACCAAGCTGGGCTTGGTAACCAGAATGAAATCTTCTTACTATTCTTCAGTATAAAAAAGAACACAATGATTTTGAAAATTTTTCTGTGGATACCTGCAAACTTTTTTTTATTTGACTGAAAAGTGAGCATTTACATCTATTGGGTATCGAAATTCTAATGATCTGTAATGTTTAGAGGAGGTAGTATATGTTCATATTCCTTTATCTTATTATATTCTTTGCTGTAATTTATGTTGTTTCCAGTATGATGATGGTGAGCAAACTGAAAGAATGGGGAATAAAGATCGAGTATCTTTGGCTGAGACTTAAGATAATTTCCTATGCAAACCAGTACAGAGAGATAACCAAAAAAGAGGCAGGCAAGACAGGCGGATTGTATTATCTGTGGCTGGCTTCAATAAATTGTGCCTTAGTTTGTCTGATATTATTTCTGATCACAAAATAGTATCATTACGTGACTGAAACTTTTTTTATAATTGACATAATCTTTTCAGGAAAAAAATATCGGGTGAGATTGGAATTGTAATAAATCGTAAAATTTGAGGGATGATACTTTGATGAAATCTAAAGCGATAATTTATTTGGGGATATATGTTAAGTATAGCTTGGAGAAATAGGAGACAGAGATGAAGAAAAACATATTAATTTTTGTAGTTTTATTACCAGTTATCCTTTTTTCACAACTTCAATGGAACGAGCAACATATAAGCCCCTGCATCGATACAGGCGACCCCAACAGTTCTCTCGATCCCGACGGAACAATAGCAGATATGGGTGCTTTATATCATCCTCACGAAATTAAAACCTACGAATTTCCCAATGATGATCCTCCTAATAACGGCTGGAAATGGCTCTGCTTCGATATACTGGATAGAACACCCGATCCGTACAATATTGCTCAAAACATGCTTGATCCCATGCAAGACCCCTCTATTTTTGACCATGCACTTTTTAACCAGATCGAGGAACCTCACAATGTAGAATTTGGGATAGATTGGACAGTTCAAGGAGGATGGCAGTATGGCGATCATGTTTTTACCAGTCCGCAGGGTTACAAGTTCCGCACTTTCTTAGCATATCCACTGGAAATTCCAGGTTTCAGATGTGATCAGGAAACCACATTTGATATAATTGCTTATACAACCGGTGGACAGCCGAAAGAGAACTGGATAGGTTATTACCTGAATAGAATTCAGCATGTGTATGACTCATTTGTGGGTCATCTTGATAATATCTACAGCATAAAAACCCAAAATTGGTCTGTAGAAAATGAAGGTGGTGGCTGGCCCGATGTTCCCTACACGCTTAGCCCGGGAGATATGGTAATCGTAAAATGTTATGAAGATATAGATGAATTTTGCTGGGTAAACCAGCAACCTGCCGAACAGTTCATCATCGAAGAACCGCAAAGTTTCTTTTATGAAGAGGAATCCGACTATATTCCCATCTATATGTCATTAGACCCGGAAGACCTGCCCACTGAAATAGGTGCTTTTGTAGATGGAGAATGTCAGGGTGCCACTGTAGTACAGGATACATCTGCCCAGATATGTGCCTATATCATAGGAAATCAGGGCAGCAATCTGGAATTTGAATTCTATTACGGCGGCAGGTCAGAGAACAAAATTATAAGAGAATACAATGTTTACGATCCCGAAACATCCCAAACCGAAAAGGGATCTATCAAAGTCGAGAAGGGCAGGGACAGTTATTATGTATCCTTCAAAAACGAACCGGAGAGCACACCAGTTCCTGTCAAACTGGAAGTATCAAATTATCCTAATCCATTCAACCCGGTAACCAACATTGCCTACAGCTTACCAGAAGATTCTCAAATTTCAATTTCGATTTATAACATCAAGGGACAGAAAGTGAAAACACTTGTTACCGGGACACAACCGGCTGGTAGTTACAATGTGTCCTGGGAGGGAAAAGATGAAAGCGGCAAAGATGTTACATCAGGTATCTATTTCTACAAATTGAAAACAAAAAACAATGAAATCACCAGGAAAATGTTGCTTTTGAAATAACTCTTTACTATCTTGCGAAGGTTGTGAATCTTTCTCTAACTCTCGACCTTCGCAAGGATATTGTTCTTTCAACAATTAATTTGTGTCTTTCTGAGGAAATCATCTTGCTTTTCATACGAAGAATCTACACAGGAAAAGACTCTTCGTCGAATGCCTTTATAGGAATTCCTCAGAGAGACAAAGAATCCCACTTCATAAGGGGGAATTTATAAGCCTATGGCTTATTAAAGGGGGTTTTGTGAGATTTAAACTATTACTATTATTCGTGTTTATTTGTGTCAATTCGTGGTTACAATCAACCACCTGGATAATCGACCAATCCGGCGGAGGTAATTTCACAACTATTCAGGAAGGCATCGATGCTTCTACTGATACTGATACAGTCCTCGTCTATCCCGGAACATATTACGAAAATATCATCTACAATGGCAAAAATATAACTGTCGCCAGCCTGGAACTGACAACAGGTAACGAAGCATATATCGATTCTACCATCATAGATGGTTCACAACAAAATAGCTGCGTTCGGGTGATAAACCAGGAATCAAGTGCGAAAATTCAGGGTTTTACAATCAGAAATGGCAGTGGGAGCCTTTATTATAATAATACTTATTATGGTGGTGGAATATTAATTAAAGGTCCTTATGCAGATCCGACCTACTGTGATATTATAAATTGTATTATTTCAAATAATTATTCAACTGTTGGAGCTGGTATTTTTTTAAATAACGGAATTATCAATCTATCTGGTACTTCAATTAGAAATAATTATGCATATAATGGTGGGGGTATTTATATATTTGATTTTTCAGATATTACGTTCAGTACAACTAATTTATGTAGTATTTATGATAACTATGCAGCAACAGGGAGTGACCTATATACTTATAGCCTTTTTATTACTGATGTTTTTATAATAGTTGATACTTTCACTGTACAAAATCCTTCTCGATATTTTGCTCAATATAAATGTCTTGGTAATAATAATCCTTATACTTTTAATATACAGCATCACAGCCTGGAACTGATAAATCAAGATCTCTATGTAGCGCCTGATGGAGATGATATGAACTCAGGTCTGACTCCTGACGAACCTATGAAAACGATCAACCTGGCATTAAGAAAGATAGAATCGGACAGCTTAAATCCCAAAACAGTGCATCTTGCTGAAGGAATATATAGTGAAAGTGAAAATCAACAACTGTTTCCTATTGGTTGTAAATCTTACGTTAATATTGTTGGTGAGAATGAATCTTTAACCATTATTGATGGAGAAGATAATTTTTCTAAATTCTTTTATTTTGATTATGGAAAGGAGAATTTTCTGATAAAAAATATGACTCTTAAGAATATCCATACAACCTGGGGTGCAATAGGATTTACAGAATGTAGTGATATTATATTTGAGAATATTACATTAAGAAATGTTGTGACAGAGGAATATGGAGCGATTAATGGTGGTACAGCTTGCCAGTATATTACTATGAAAAATGTTAAGCAGATTAATAATTTATCATATCGTTTTTTAGTAGGTATGTATTTAAATACAGGAACAGAATTTGTAGTAAAAAACTGTGTATTTAAGGATAATTTTATTGAGGATGAAAATTCTCCTAATGCAGGTTTGGTAGTTGTTAGTGGTGGAGATATTATAATTGAGAATACCGTATTTGACAATAACACTGTAATAAATACACTTAATACTATGGGAGTATGCGCTTTTGTTAATGGTCATCATAATAATGAAATAGCAAGTGTTTATATCTCAAATTGTTTATTCTCAAATAATACTGCTATTGGTGCAGAATCTATCTTTTGGGTAAACGCACATGAAGGAGCAACTATTTCAAACTGTATATTTGTTAATAATGATGCAGTGTATACTTCCGGTTTTGTAGGAGATGTTATTATGTCAAACACAATAATGTACAACAATAATAGTGATTATGAAATTTGCCTACCGGATATTACACCTTATGTTATTTCTACTTTAGATATCTCCTACTGCAACATCCAGGGGGGGCAAGATGCAATTCTTAACGAAAATGGAGTTAACATCGTCAACTGGCTGGAAGGCAACATAGATGAAGACCCAATGTTTGACAGCCTGGGAACACATCCGTTTGCACTTCTGGAAGGTTCTCCCTGTATAGATACCGGCACACCGGATACAACCGGTTTATTTTTACCTCCCTGGGATCTGCTTCACAATCACCGTGTGTGGGATGGAGATGGAGACGGAGTTGCAATTATAGATATGGGTTGTTATGAGTTCGGAGCAGAGCCGTATGTGGAAGTTACCCAAAACCTAATACCCAACACCCAGTACCATTTAACCAACTATCCTAACCCCTTCAACCCGGAGACGAAAATAGTATTCAATCTTCCTGAATCCGGTCAGGTGAAACTGGAGATCTACAACATAAAAGGGCAGAAAGTAAAAACCCTGTTAGATTGCTACATGAGCCCCGGTCGCAGTGAAATGATCTGGAATGGAAAAGATGATAATGGGAAGCGAGTTTCCAGCGGAGTTTATTTCTATCAACTTGTTGCTGAGAAGAAAACTATTACCAAAAAAATGATATTGATTAAGTAATATATTATCGTTACGAAAGAGAGCTTTCGTAACGAGCGGGTGAAATTTTTAGACTTGTGTCAAGTTTCACAGAGGAGATAAGATGAAAAAACTAATTATAATTATTTCCATACTAAGCATGGCAGTGTTTTCTCACGCTCACGTTGCTGATCTCACTTTTCGGTTGGGTCAAGGTGGATTTTACGATGATCGTTCCCCGGAGGGCATATTAGGTGGAGGGCAGGTCACGCTGGATATCAAACCGGTTAAATATCCCATTGCCATTTCGCTTACTAACGAATATTATACCAATAGTAACAATCCAACCCACTCCTATGAAATAGCAGGCATGCTGGCCGTTAATCTTTTATACATGAAAAAACCATTCAAAATTGAAAGAATAAATGTTTTCCTGGGTGGAGGTATGGGCAGGCTCGAAGTCCCAAAAGGTGAAGACAAACCCGATGACAGGGAGATAGGCGTTGTTTATAACCTGGAAGCTGGAATAAATGTAAGGGCTTTCTGGAAGATAGGCTTATACGGCATCGGTAAGTACCTGTATGCTCAAAAGGAAAAAAACAACATAGAAGTAATTAATTTCAGTGAATTCATCGTTCTATTGGGAATTACACTGAATTTTGGTTTGTGATAAATACTTTCAACCTTGAAAAGATCTTTTTCGAAGTAACTGAAACTTGAGTTAAGTTGTCCGGCTGCTGCCGGATAATCTTGACTTAAGTTGAAAACAGTTCAACTTAACACAAGATCTTTCAGACTTGTGTCAAGTTTCGTAAAGGTTTGCCTTTTTCTTGACACCAAACCCCATCAAATCTTTATAAATCCAGCGCCGAGCAATGAACTCTAAATCAGGCAGTTGCTTGATAGGAAACATTGCCGACAGGGTATATCCGGAAACGGTTATGCCTCCCGTGTTTGGAAAGGCGAGAAAAAAATGAGATTCTTGCCTTCTAAAAGAAAATTTTAGGAGGTTCCTTTTTTTATGAAATGGCTCAGCAGGTATTCCTCGCAAGATCTGCTTTATATAGCAATTCTCAGTGCATTGGGATTAGCCATAAAACCCATCATCACTCCGCTGATACATCTTATCTCTGCTCCCCTGATGATACCAGGCGGTTCACTTGCCGGTGGTTTTTATATGATGTGGATAGCTCTGGCAATTGCCATTGTAAGAAAACCAGGTGCCGGACTTCTGGTAGGGATCACGCAAGCCATTGTTATTGTTTCGCTGGGCTATTTCGGTAATCATGGTGCGGTTTCATTGTTAAGTTATACACTACCAGCAGTTTCAGCTGAATTCATAGCTATTTTGTATAAAAATAGAGGCAGTCTTTTTGCACAGGTAAGTATTTGCACTTCTGCCAATATCACAGGTGCGCTCATTGTCACGATATTGATCATGCGACTGGCGCTCATACCGTTGTTGATCTCGCTTGTAGCGGCATCTATATCAGGAATAATCGGTGGAATACTGTCGTTTTCAATTCTTAAAAAACTAATAATATATCGAATTATTGAACAGGAAGAAAAATAATGAGATCGAGAATTATATTTGCTCTTATTTTATTATGCATCACCGGATTACAAGCTCTGCAGGTTATACACGAAAAAACAGAGTATCAGCTTACTTTAAAAGAATTTTCCCAATACACCCAGCGGTCGTTAACCACACAACGCGAAAAAAACGGTGAGTCGATAAAAGACAACTGGGAAGGTATTACAGTGCTATCTATCCTGGCAGATTTTAATATTGAAAAA
>JACNIV010000011.1 GCA_014382915.1 Candidatus Cloacimonadota bacterium
AACAGGAATTTTTACATTCTCTTTTATTTGTTTTAGATTCGATTCAAAGCGGTTGTTTATCATCAGGCTTCCGCCCACCAGCAGTCCGTCGGCGCCATTTTCTTCGCATAACCTGGCGCAATGCACTGCTTCTTCACTGGAGAGATTATCCGGATCGATCAAGCAAAAATAATTTGCTTGTTTTTTTGCTAATTCCAAAAGCTTTTCATACATTTTCATTTTATCCAACCCATAAAATTATTAAAAGTAAGAACATATCTAATTTTATTAAAGACGATATCCTTGAGAAGCTTTTTTTATTTATGTTTAATAGTAAATAAATAATAAAAATTGTTAATGGTACAGAAATCAGCAGGTTCATCATGATGAACGTATCTAATATCATAAGTTTCAACTGAAAGAGATAATATGTAAACACGATGATCCCCAGTGCAGGTAATATGGAAACTAAAACAGAATTCTTTCTACCATACAACACAGCCATGGTGTTTGCTCCTGCATTGGAATCACCTTCGATATCCTCTCCATCTTTAATGAATTCTCTTATTAAAGTATAGAGAAATGCAAAAAGTGCCACGATCACACCGTTTATCAGATTTTCACCGCTCAATCCACCATAAATAAATGTGCTTCCAGCTGCAAATGCCACCAGGAAATTTCCTGTTAAGAAACTCATCTTAAAGAATCTGGCATAGAGAAACAAAAGGAGACTATTGAAAACAGCGATAAATACACAAAAAATATTCTGTGTAAGGAAACTGATTGCGATGCCTAAAATGAAAAGTATTAAAGAAAATATGTAAGCAGTTTTTGGGCTGATTTTACCGGCAGGAAGAACCCGCTCTGGTTTGTTCACCGAGTCTATCGG
Source organism: Candidatus Cloacimonadota bacterium (assembly GCA_014382915.1). GTDB lineage: Bacteria > Cloacimonadota > Cloacimonadia > Cloacimonadales > TCS61 > JACNIV01. The sequence continues at coordinate 869 of JACNIV010000011.1, forward strand.
CAAATCGAAGAAATCGTTAATAACATAACCCGCTCCTGCGATCATTGAAGCAGAGATCATGGCGAATAAAACAGGGGAAAAATTGCTAAAGCTGCTATGGTAAAAAGCACCAAAAAAAACTGAGAAAGCAACAAAAAGGCAGTTAAGTGGTCTGATGATTATTAAGTACGGCATATTTTGTTATGGTAACCTTTCTTTTATCATATTAACAAATTCAATTAAAATATCATTATTTTTCATATTTTTAATCATGTTATAAGAATCACGTAGAAGTTTTTCTGCGGTTTTCTTGGATGTTTCCAAACCAATAAGTGAAGGGTATGTAGCTTTATAATTTCGTGAATCTTCACCCGGTTCCTTTCCAAGAACCTCAAAACTTCCAACCTCATCCAGGATGTCGTCAACTATCTGGTAAGCTAAGCCAAGATTGAGGGCAAAATTACCAAGGGTGATGGATACATTCTCTTCTGCGTCGTAGATAATACATGCGAGTTCTACTGCTGCCTGCAGCAGAGATCCTGTTTTTTTTAGGTGAATATAGCGAAGAGTGTTTATATTAATTTTCTTTTTTGCAGAAAGAATATCCACTGCCTGTCCACCTATCATTCCACGAGTGGATATAGCTCTGGTAAGTAACTGAATGCAGGCTAAGGCTACTTTTATATTTTTGATATCAGTAAGAACTTCTATCGCTTTTGTTAGCAGGGCGTCACCAGCCATAATAGCGGTAGCTTCGCCAAATTTTACATGACAGCTTGGCATTCCTCTTCGTTCGCTGGAATTATCAATGCTGGGTAGATCGTCGTGGATGAGGGAAGCTGCATGAACCAGTTCCAAAGCACATGCTGCAGGAAGTAATCTCTCCAGCCGGTTAACATTCTTCCGGCCGATAAGCATTTCATAGGTGGCAAAGAACAGGATAGGACGGAGTCTTTTACCACCACTGAATATACTATATCTCATAGCTTCATGGAGTTGAGATGGATATTCATCTGAAGGTGCCAGATAACTATCTAATGCTTTTTCCAATATTTCACTTCGGGTTTGAAAGTACTCTTGAATTAACAAAATTAACCTCTTTTATTAGAGCATTCTAATTTTTTAGTGGAATTGCTATTTTTTTCCCGGTTCTGGCAGAAGCATACATAGCCAGGATCAGTTCTAATGATTTTCTGCCACTGCGACCGTCAATTTTTGGTTTACCATTTTCCTGCAGTACTTTCACCACATCTTTCAAGTATCCCAAATGACCGAACCCATAAACACTGGTGGGATTGGTTTCCACTGTTTCGATCAGTTTATCATCGTCATCGTAGTCTTTGAATACCCAGTGTTCAACTTTGTTCACAGCTACTCCACCAATTTTCACAGTACCGTTTTCACCCATTATCGTAATTGAACCTTCGTAATTTTTGGGATAAGTATTCATAGTTACTTCAACCACTCCAATCGCCCCGTTCCTGAAGTGAATGATACCAGCTCCCTGGTCTTCGGTTTCGATATCATGATTTAAAGTGGTAGTGAAAGACATTACAGATTCCACCGGTCCCATTAACCATTGGATAAGATCGAAATAATGGGAAGCTTGGTTCATAAATGCTCCGCCATCAAATTCCCATGTACCCCGCCATTTTGACATGTCATAATAATTTTGTGGTCGAGTCCATCGAACTGTAGCATTTGCACTGAATAATCTTCCAAACCTGCCTTTATCAATAGCTTTTTTTAGAAGTTGAATAGGAGGATTAAGGCGATTCTGTTTCACCACGAAAAGTTCGACTTCATTGAAATCGCAGGCATTAACAAGCTCATCTGCAGATTCAAGTGTAATGGCCATGGGTTTCTCGGTTACAACATGTATTTTACGATTGGCAACTTCGATACCCATCTGGGGATGTAAACCGCTGGGAGTACAGATGAGAACAGCATCGAGCTTTTCTGTATCCAGCATTTTTTTATAATCTTTATAGTAAGTTTTTATATTATATTTTTCGGAAGCTTCTCTGGCTTTTTTTTCAATAATGTCGCAGCAGGAAATAATTTCAGCGTTCTCGATTTGTGCAATTGCCTCAAAATGTTTAGCTGAAATACGACCACAACCGATTAATCCAAACTTTATTAGATTCACTATTATTCCTTAACTTAAATAATTTTAAATTCATCCAAATAATAATTAACTTTATTGCTGTCAATAAATAAATAGCTGTAATAAAGAGGATTCACACGCATAAAATGATAACTAATCATCGATTCTAATCATCTTTGATAGGGCAGAAAATGACTTGAAATTGGTTAAGATTAACCTATTTTCTTGTAAGATGCCTATTTTTATTAAGTTACATAAAAAGTGCTTGACAGAAAAAAGCTGTTTTTAGAGAAGGAATAGCGCTTATAATTTAAGAAGGAGAAATAAATTATGACAAAAGCAGATTTAGTTAGATCAGTTTCGGCTGAAACAGGTATTATTCGTAAAGATGTGGCTCTTGCTGTTGACGCTTTTCTGGAAGCTGTAAAAGATTCTATGAAAGACGGTAAGCACATCGAGATCAGAGGATTTGGTACTTTCAAACTTAAACTTCGTAAAGAACGTATTGGTCGCAATCCAAAAACAGAAGAGAAAGTACAGGTTCCCTCAAGGATTGTTCCCACTTTTAAATTCTCAAGAGCTTTCAAAGACGAAGTCAACGAAGCTAATCAAGATAAACTTTAATAGACACCTGGAGGATTAATGCCCTGCGGAAAAAAGAGGAAACGATACAAGATCAGTAATCACAAACGTAAAAAAAGACTTCGTAAGAACAGACACAAGAAAAAGGGCAAATAATTTATAAATAGTTATTGAGAATTTTGTCCAAATGAATATTGATGCCGGAGCGTAGTATTCCGGCATTTTTTATTACAGATATTCTTCAGTGATAATTTTTATTCCATTAGCTTCTAGCAATTTTGCTGTAATACCTTTACCGGCAATTATCTTTCCAGTATGAGTACCATCGTAAATTTTACCACAACCACAGGAGGGAGAACTCTGTTTTAATATTGCTTTCCGGCAATTTGCCAGTTTAGCTATTTGTAGTGTCTCCTGGGCACCTTTCTTAAAATAACCGGTAACATCTTCACCATTTTTATTAATAACTTTATTCCCAATGATCTCCGCAGGAATTCTGGGTGTGGTCAATCCGCCTAACTGCTCGGGACATACCGGAATGGCAAAACCTTTGTTTACCATCTCAATAGCTTTCTGATTGGCATTGTTTCCACCGTCATATCTGCAGTTGATACCTACAAGACAGGCACTTACGATTATCATTTATAATTCCAGCTTGCCAGAAAAATAATTTTTTCTAACAGATTTTGCTTTTGTTTTTGCCCAAACTTCCAAACCCATTTTTTTAATTAAACAGAGATTGAACGCTTTAATATTGTGAGGTCTTTTATCTGCAAGTTGAGCATAGGGTTGAAGATTCTCACAGGGAAAATCATTACATTCAGAGCAGAAATCAATTTGTTTTCTGGTTATACATTTATATACTTTGCAGGGTTCTTTCATATCGAGGAAATCTATTGTACCGTTTGAATTCCTGCATCCGGGACATGAAACTTTATCTTCAGGAAGATTCATTTTTTTTGATAGCATCTTACGAATTGCTTTGTTATCTTTGGAAAGATACATAATACAATTCCAGCAATCCAATCCGCAGGGAGAAGTTAAATTCTTATAATCCATATTATCATTAGATGTTACAATTTATCTTTCAATTCCGAAAGTTTTTTTATCGCTTCTATAGGGGTCAGATTATCAATATCAAGCTCTTTGATCTCTTCCAGTATCTCATTTTTCTGGTCTGCTTTTTCTATGATGGCATCGAAAATGTCTATTTGGTCAGTATTCCTGGCAAGCTGTCTTTTTGCTGTTGCAGTAAGACCCTGCGGGCTTAATTCGTGTTCTTCCAGGTTGTGCAGTATCTGTTTTGCACGTTTTATTACTTTAGAAGGTATACCAGCCAGCCGAGCTACCTGGATACCATAACTCTGGTCTGCAGAACCCCGTTCGATCTTTCTTAAAAAGATCACTTTATCGTTCCATTCTTTTACTACGATATTATAATTCTTAACTCTGGGCAGTACATTTTCTAATTCTGTAAGTTCGTGATAATGTGTGGCAAAAAGCGTTTTTGCAGAGATATTTGAATTATTATGGATATATTCCACAATAGACCAAGCTAGGCTTAATCCGTCAAATGTGCTGGTGCCGCGTCCGATTTCATCCAGAAGAATAAGTGAACGTGGTGTAGCTGAATTAAGAATGTTGGCAGTTTCTATCATTTCCACAAGGAACGTGCTTTGTCCCATAGCCAGGTTATCGGAAGCTCCTACCCTGGTAAACACTTTATCAAAAACAGGTAAATTAGCAGATTCTGCCGGGATGAAACTTCCCATTTGTGCCATAATGGATAGAAGCCCTACCTGGCGAAGATAAGTGGACTTTCCTGCCATGTTTGGACCTGTGATAAGAGAAATAAGATTGTTTTGATCATCCAGGTTTACATCGTTTGGAATAAAATCTTCATTCTCTAAAAGCTGTTCAATAACCGGATGTCTGCTCCCTGTTATTTCAACCAGACCATCAGTGTTGAAGTCGGGTTTGATATAATTGTGTTGATAGGCAATAAAAGCCAGATTTGCCAGCACATCTACCTGTGATATGACCTCAACGTACATCTGCATTAATTCAACCTGTTCGAAAAGCTGCTCACGAATTTCGGAAAAAAGTTCATATTCTAAATTCTTAATCCGCTCTTCTGCTCCCAATACTTTTGCTTCATATTCTTTTAATTCGGGGCTGATAAAGCGTTCTGCATTTACCAGGGTCTGTTTGCGGATATAATGATCAGGAACATTATCTTTATGCTTTTTTGTAACTTCAATGTAATAACCAAAAATCTTGTTGTAATTTACTTTCAAGGAAGAGATGCCGGACCTTTTTCTTTCCTCGTTTTCCAGTTTTGCTATCCAGCCTTTACCGCTTTTACTTATCTCTCTCAGTTCATCAAGATCTTGATTGTATCCGTCTTTAATAATATTCCCATCAGTAATCAGAAGTGGTGGTTCTTCACAGATAGCAGATTTTATCAGGTTCAGGATATTAGAGTAATCCCGGATATCTTTTTTAATCTGACAAATAAACGGGTCATTGAATTCCTGGAGCAGTTCAGAAACCAAAGGAGCAGTTTCCAGGTAATTTTTCAAAGCTTCTACATCTCGCGGATTTACTCGTTTAGTTCCTATCTTACCGATTATCCTGCTTAGATCTCCAATGTTTTTCAGGATTGCACGCAGATCATTTGTGAAGGCAATATTCTCTTTTAAACATCCTACCGCATCCAATCTGGAATTTATCTGTTCCAGATCGATAAGAGGATTAAGAAGCCAGTCCCTTAGTTTTCTGGCACCCATAGGTGTTTCTGTTTTATCGATGATAGAAATTAACGTTCCAAAATTGCTTCCATAGCGAATAGAACGAGTCAGTTCTAAGTTACGACGAGATATTTCATCAAGCTGCATGAAGTTTTCCAGAGAATAATATCTGAGTTGACTGATATGTTTTAGCTGCTCGTTCTTCAGTGATTTAATATAAGAAAGAGCTGCACCGGCAGCAGTAGTACCTGCAGGTTTGTTCTGGGTTCCAAAACCTTCCAATGTTGAGGTTCCAAAATGATCTTTTAATGCTTTTTCAGCTTCATCGGGTTCGAAATACCAGCTATCGAAAATCGTTATCGTCGGGTCATATTCCAATTCTTTCTTATTGATCAATGCTTCAACTTCTTTATCTACGATTATTATTTCTGCAGGTTTCAAGCGCATTAATTCATTTTTAAGTTGAGGTCTACCAAGTTCAGTGAACAGAAAATCACCCGTTGAAACATCAATAACCGAAAAACCCAGCTGCTCTTTTTTTTCGTGTAAATATATACAAGCCAAGTAATTGTGATCTGTTTTATCTATAAGGTGACCATCTATTATAGAGCCCGGTGTAATAATATCGATAATTCCTCTTTTAACAAGTCCTTTAGCTTTTTTGGGATCTTCCAACTGTTCACAAATAACAATTTTAAGACCATGCTTCACTAATTTATCAAGGTAATTGTTCAAAGCATGGTGAGGAAAGCCGGCAAGTGGAATGGGATCATCTGCCTTTTTATTCCTGGCTGTAAGAGTAATGCCCAGTACTTTGGAAGCAACTTTGGCATCATCGAAGAAAGTCTCGTAAAAATCGCCCATTCTGAATAGGATAAGTTTATCAGGATGCTGGTTCTTGATTTCCAGGAACTGCTTCAGCATGGGAGTGAGCATCTTCTTTTTTTTCATGGTCTTATTATCTTTTTATTACATAAGGTTTCATGTCATTTTTTTCCAGTTTCTTCATTGCTTCTTTCAGTTTCTTATCCTTTTCAAAAGGTCCTGCAGCCACCACAAATAATTTATTATTATCTTTTATCTTTGGAAAAACAATGAAATCATATCCGATTTGTTTTACTTTTTTACCCAGCTTAACAGCGTTCTCTTCCGAGCTGAAAGCTCCCACCTGTAAATAGACTTTATATTCTCCGGTTGCTGCTTCAGTTTCCTGTTTCGGTTCATCTTGTCGATAAGAATTTATATTAGAAAGAGAGACATTGATCTTATCATCATTTTTCAGTTCGAACAACCTATCTTCCGCCAGGTAACTGTATTGGTGATAGGGAAAATCTTTTTTAAGTTTTTTATAACAAATCAGGGCATCTTCATATTTTCCCATAAATTCTTTACAATTTCCCATTTTAAAATGAAGAAGCGGAATATTATTGTTAATATATTTGGAAGTTCGCAATGTTTCCAGTGTATTAAATGCACGCTTGTACATATTTTGTTGTATATAGGCTTCTGCAATGATGAAATACGCATTTTCGATCTTATCGTTATCGTTCGATTCGGAAATAAATATCTGAGCAGAGACAACAGCAAGCTGCAATTTATCTTCTTTTAAATATGCTTTTGCCAGCCAGTATTGCTTATCTGCGATGTCTTGATGATGAATCATTTTCAAAGACTTTATTGCTTTGCTGTATTGTCTTTCCAGAATATAAATCTTT
>JACNIV010000012.1 GCA_014382915.1 Candidatus Cloacimonadota bacterium
GAGCAAAGATACCCCGCACTCCTGTTAAAGTTACGTGAACACTTTGATACATGGAAACATCCTCTTTTCCTGCAAAAAAAATGGAACTTATATTCCAGGCAATTACCATACCGGACATACCAACACTGAAAATAAGAAAAGCAAAATAAACCACGTAATAAACATAACTGGTGTCCAATAGGAAACTGGAAATTAGAAGCGTAAGAGGATAAAGACTGAGAATTCCAAAAACAATGGTTGTAAAGAAAGCAGGATTTTTTCTGTCATGGACTTTCCCAGCTAGCGGAGCCAGAAAAAGAATGCCGATCTGCGAGATGATCCCTTTTGCCAGGAAAGTATGCGTATAATTCATTTGCAAATACTCTACCAGGTATTTGGGGATTGCTGGTAACAGGATCATAAATGATATTCCATAAATGAAGAAATTTCTTTGGAAGATCGCAAAATCTTTATTGTTCTTCAAAACTTCTACTGTTCGTAATACCGGTTTTATAAATACTTGCTTTAAATTAAGAAAAGCTCTTTCTGTGAAATTTTCTTTTTTGATCTTGATCAAAGCCATTATAAAAGAACTTAAGCAGCCCAGAATTCCAACAGCCAGGAAAATATAACGGAACCAGTTTTCATTAATATCAAGTATCTTACCAGCCGCAAAACTGAAAAAAATAGCCACCAGGGTAATAAGGCTGGAAACATAACCAAAGATAAGACCTCGGTTCTTTGGTGAAATATTTAGCTGATAAATAGAATTCTGAGCAGGGCTGATAAGGGCATTAAATGAAAATAGAATAATAAAAATTGCCAGATACTGATAAAAATTATGTACCCACAGCATTAATATCAGGCTTAATCTTCCGATGAACCCGGTAAGTATAAAAAATTTAGAAATGCTTTTGGACTGCTCAAGAATCTTGCCCCACCAAATAGAAAATAGATTAGAAAGCGGCCATAACATTACCAGGATCGTTATCTGCCAGTCATAAGCATGAAGCGCCTTCTTGGCAATAATATCCTGCAAATTAAATGTGCTTATGATAAATCCGTTAAAAAAAGCTGCTAACATCAGGATGAAAAAAGTTCTCTTTTCGATACGGTTTAGCTGCATCAATTTTTCCCTTATTTTTTTTGAGCAAATTCCTGATATATATGAAAATTGTCTACCTTTATCTGCTTCTTGAGTTTCATTCATCTTCTCAAAAAAAATCTTGCTTTTAAAACTGAAATTAAAAAATGTGGTTTTCGAAAAATAGTATCATTATATGAAGCTATAGAAAAATAAAGGGAGAAAGAATGGGTTTTAAAACATTCCCCGGTGGGGTACATCCCCATGACTCTAAGGAATATTCCAAAAATAAACCTGTAGAAATTTTGCCCCTGCCTATAAAAGTTGTAATTCCTCTTTCACAACATATTGGTGCTCTATCCAAACCGATAGTGAAGGTAGGAGATGAAGTTTTAAATGGGCAGAAGATAGCTGAGTCAAGCGGATTTGTATCTATCCCAATGCATGCTTCGATTTCAGGTAAAGTTACCGGGATCGACAAATTCAACCATCCTACAGGAATAATCTCAATGGCAATTGAGATAACCGGCGATGAACAGGATGACCGGATCGAATTGACAGACGAAATAAACTATTTAGAGTTGCCTGTAGATGAGATGAAAAACCGGATTTCCGAAGCAGGTATCTGTGGTATGGGTGGTGCTGGTTTTCCCACACATGTAAAGCTCTCTCCAGCGGCAGAAAAACCTATCGATACGATCATTCTGAATGGTGTGGAATGTGAACCATATCTTACTGCGGATTACCGCATCATGATGGAACAACCAGACGATATCATCAATGGTCTTAAAATTTTTATGAAGATAATTAATGCCAAAAAAGGAATTATTGGTATTGAAGCAAATAAACCCGATGCGATCAAATTGATGAAAAATAAATTGAAGAAAGAATCAGATCTTGAAGTTATAGGTCTTAAACTGAAATACCCGCAGGGTGCTGAAAAGCAACTAATCTACGCTGCAACAAACCGAAAGGTTCCCAATAAAGGCGGTCTGCCCATGGATGTGGGAGTTATAGTTCAGAACGTGGGAACTGCTATTGCTGTTTACGAAGCAGTACGCTATAAAAAACCGCTTATAGAGCGAGTTATTACCGTCAGCGGAAAAATAGTACGTAATCCGAAGAACATCAAGGCAAGAATCGGTACATTTTTTTCTGATCTGCTGGAATTTTGTGATGGGACTACAGAGGATATCGGTAAGATCATATCCGGAGGTCCTATGATGGGTTTTGCTATTCCGTCTCTGGAAACACCGATGACAAAAGGTTGTTCCGGGCTTCTACTCTTCAATAAAAAAGAAGGACATAAAGAAGATGAAAGCGTATGCCTTCGTTGTGGCAGGTGCGTGGATGTATGTCCTATGGATCTTGTGCCCAGCTTGATAGCACACAATGTGAAACACGAAGATTGGATACTGGTAGAAAAATTTGGTGTGATGGATTGCATGAAATGCGGAAGCTGTTCTTATGTTTGCCCATCACATATCAAACTCATTCAATGGATAAATATTGGAAAGCTTAAAATAAACGAATTACAAAAAAAATAAATAATCGTAAAATAAATGGAGGATATATGAGTGATGTTTATGCCGTTTCGGCAGCACCTCATATTAAACAGAACATATCAGTTAGTTCTGTAATGTGGCAGGTTGTATTAGCTCTTACTCCTGCTCTTCTTGTGGGAATTTTCTTCTTTGGAATTCAGTCTTTTCTGCTTACACTCTATGGTGTGGTAGCTGCTATAGTTACAGAAGCTTTAATACAGAGATTGCGCAAAGTACCCGTAACAATTTCAGATGGCAGTGCAGTAGTCACAGGAATCCTGGTAGCTTTCAATATTAATTCGGCCGCACCCTGGTGGCTTCCTGTTATCGGTTCTGTTTTTGCTATTGCCATTGGTAAACAGATCTTTGGCGGATTAGGTTTCAATATTTTTAATCCTGCTCTTCTGGGAAGGGCTTTCCTGGTTGCTTCCTGGCCAACGCTAATGACTGCCGGCTGGAAAAGTACAACACCGGTGGCTCTTTTTAAAAGTTCTATTAACGGGTTGGTTAATCTACCTTCCAATGTACCTGCCGTAGTTACATCTGCAACCCCGCTGGGAGTTGTAAAAGCCCTGCGAGATACCACTCAGATAAGTTCCGATATGGCAGAAACCGTTATGAATAACCTGACCAGCATGGATACGCTTCAGAACCTGTTCTGGGGTAATATCGGCGGAGTGATAGGTGAGGTTTCTGCTGCAGCACTTCTTCTGGGAGCTGCTTATCTTGCCTGGAAACATATAATCGAGTGGCGTATTCCTATCAGTTATATTGCTACAGTTTTTATTCTTACATATATTTTCGGTGGAATAAACGGTTTATTCTCTGCTTCAATTATGTTACCATTTTTCCATATTTTTTCGGGTGGTCTCATTTTAGGTGCGTTCTTCATGGCTACGGATATGGTTACCTCTCCTGTTACCAAAAAGGGAAGAATAATCTTTGGAATGGGTTGCGGAATACTAACTGTAGTGATCCGTCTGGCTGGAGGATATCCGGAAGGTGTTTCTTATTCTATTCTTTTAATGAATATCACAGTTCCACTGATAGATAGATATACAATTCCCAGAATATTTGGGGAGGTTAGAAAATGAAATATTTTTTGAGACTTGGATTTGTATTATTGGTTATAACTACCGTAGCAAGCGGAATTCTGGCATATATAAACAGCTTAACCGAACCCATTATCAAAGAAAATCAACGTAAAGCAAAAGAAGAAGCTAGAATGGAAGTTCTGCCGGAAGCTGTTTCTTTCGATAGTATTTCCTATTTGAATGAAGAAGTAATATATGCCGGTAAAAATAATGAAGGAAAGCTTGCAGGATATACTTTTGTGGCTTCTTTGTATGGTTATAGCAGCGATGTGAAAACCATGGTTGGCGTAACCCCGGATTTCAAAGTAAATAAGATCAAAATAATTGAACAAACAGAAACACCCGGTCTGGGCGCAAACTGCACAAAACCTGAATTCCAATCTCTGTTTGAAGGGAAAAATGAAACCGTAATGCTCGTTGATAAGGATGGCGGTGAAATCGTTAGTATAACCGGAGCAACCATAACGACCCGAACTATTGCGAATTCCATACGGACTGGTTTGAAATTCCTGAGAAAAATCGAGGTTCAATCAGAACCTGAAGAAATTCACCGGGAGGAGGTTACAGAATGAGCGTTATCAAAGAATTCACCAAAGGAATAGTAAAAGAAAATCCCGTTTTCGTGATGGCACTTGGGCTTTGCCCGGTATTGGCAGTTTCTTCTTCTGTAGAAAACGCTATCGGAATGGGAGCAGCAGCCACTTTTGTACTGGTTTTTTCCAATATTTTTATTTCTCTCATTAAAGGCTTTATTCCAAGAAAGATCCGTATTCCATCCTACATTGTAGTAATAGCTTCATTTGTTACAATAGTAGATATGGTGATGGAAGCTTATGTTCCAGCTCTTCATAAAAACCTGGGTTTATTCATTCCACTCATCGTAGTTAATTGTATTATATTGGGAAGAGCAGAAGCTTTTGCCGGTAAGAACAATCTGATAAGATCCATTTTGGATGGTTTTGGAATGGGTTTGGGTTTCACACTTGCGCTTATAGTTATTGCTTCTATCAGGGAAATATTGGGAGCCGGTCAATTCCTGGGATACAATGTGCTTCCCGCAACCTTCAAACCAATGCTGGTAGCAATTCTTGCTCCGGGAGCTTTCCTGGTTATGGGTCTTTTGATGGGCTTGATGAACCTTAAGAAGAAATGAGATACGAAAAAAAATTGAGACGCCGATGAACGCAGATGAATTATGATTAATTATGAAAATAATATTTTAGATAAAAAACTTGTGTGAAGTTATAATGAATAAAAACATATTAAATCATAACCAATCAGAGTAAATCAGCCTCAAGAAGAAGGAGAAGATAAATGGAATTATTAGCAAAAATATTCGCCATGGCTATTGCAGCCATATTCGTACAGAATTTTGTTCTTGCCAGGTTCCTGGGATTATGCCCGTATATTGGAGTTTCCAAGAAATTGGATTCGGCTTTGGGAATGGGAATGGCTGTGATCTTTGTTATGACCATGGCTTCCACTTTTACCTGGCTTATTCAAACCTATCTTCTGGTACCTTTGAAAATTGAGTTCCTACAGACAATAGCATTTATTCTTACAATTGCTTCGCTGGTTCAACTGGTAGAGATGATCATTCAAAAAACAGCTCCAGCACTTTATAAAGCCCTGGGGGTTTTCCTTCCATTAATAACTACAAACTGTGCTGTGCTTGGTGTTGCCATACTCAATATCAATGAAGAATACACTTTTATTTTTGCAATCTTGAACGGCTTGTTTGCCGGTCTTGGTTTTACTCTGGTACTCATCCTGATGGCCGGGATCAGGGAAAGACTGGAGAGAGCGGAGCTACCCCGCACGATGCGTGGTATGCCGATTGCTATGATAGTGGCCGGTTGTATGGCCCTTGCGTTCCTTGGTTTTTCAGGCTTAAAATTTTAGGGGGAAGTTAGATGTCCATCATATTATATTCAATAGCAACTCTTGGAACTTTAGGTGTAATTTACGGAATAGGACTTGCCTTTGCTTCCAAAAAATTTCACGTGGATATTGATCCCAAAATAGAACAGATAAATGAAATTCTACCTGGCGTTAATTGTGGTGCCTGCGGATATCCCGGTTGCAGCGGTTATGCAGAAGCAGTGGTAAAACATGGTGCAGAGATAAACAAATGCGCTCCCGGTGGTGACGAAGTTATTGCGAACATTGCAAAGATAATGGGCATGGAAGCAACATCTGCGGATAAAAAAATTGCTGTTATACATTGTCAAAGTGGTGGTGCAAACAACACTTTCTTCCGTTATAAATATCATGGCATTTCTACCTGCAAAGCTGCAGTTCTTGTTTCCAGCGGACCCAATCTTTGTAATTATGGATGTGTTTTTCAGAACGACTGTATTGCAGCCTGCCAGTTCGATGCGATCCATCTGGACGAGAATGGAATGCGAATTGTAGATAAAAATAATTGTACCGGTTGCGGTGCCTGTATTATTGCCTGTTCGCGTAATCTCATCGAGCTTGTTTCTATTAAGAAACGTGTTCATGTACTCTGTACTTCACACGATAAAGGTGCGGTTTCTCGCAAAGTGTGTGGAAATAAAACCGCCTGTATTGCCTGCTCTTTATGTGTAAAGAAATGCCCTGTTGAAGCAATTGAAATGCAGGATAACGTAGCTGTAATTATCTATGATAAATGTATTAACTGCGGTCAATGCACAGATGTGTGTCCTACCAGTGCTATCTTTGATCCGCTGAAAGAAGTACGGGCAAAAAAGAAGGCAGAAGCAAAAGCCAAAGCTGAAGCCATTAATAAACAACCGGAAGAACAGAAAACAACAGAAATCCTGGAAGATACAAAGTAAGGTATAATGAACTTTCTACAATTATTGAAAGCAAAAAGACTGCAAATAAAGGGACAGAAATTCCTTACTTCGGGAAAGATCGAAAAAGCCCATGGGATATTTCAGAAAGTCGTCTTAATTGATAATTCCACCGAGAATCTTTTTAATCTGGCTCTGTCTTTCATGGGCCTGGTACGTTATTCGGAAGCGGAAGGCTACCTGCGAAAGATCAAAGAAAATTTTCCTGATCATGAATTGAATACACTCACGCTTGCCGAATGCCTGATCATGCAGAAGAAGTGGGATGAAGCAATAAAATTCTACGAAAAAGCAAGTCAGATAAATCCCTGCAGCGAAGCTTATAAAAAATATGTAGCAATAGCCAAAGATGTAGTAGCCAGAGAAAAATATGTCAAATCCAAGGAGTTCTTTCAAGAAGCAATAGAAGAATTGAGGTGTAAGAACGACGAAAAAGCACTCAAGATAATGCAGGAAGCCAATGAGTACTTTCCCAGGAATCCCAATATCCTTAATAATATTGGAACTATTTATTTGAACTTAAAAAAATACAAACCAGCATACAGCTATTTTGCAAAAGCAATTAGTCTCGATCCGGAGAATAAAAAATTTCAAAAAAACCTGTTAACAGCAAAAAGAAAGATAAAAATTAAATACTAAAAAGACACTTATAATAATTCTAAGATTGACAAAAGAAACACAACATCAAAATATAGCAGACGAAAATTAATTCTTTCAGGGGCAAAAATGAGGAAAAGAATTTTTCTGGTATTTTTTTTATCATTCGTTTCTCTTATAAATGCAAGCTTTCTTATAGATGTTTATCATAAGGACTACGGTTATATAGTTCGGACTGTTCTGGTTTTCGATTCTAAACCGAATTATTCGGTTTTAAAACATCAGGATGACATTCAGATAAACATACTGAACTGTCGCAAAGATGCTACTATTCAGAATATTCAAATTCCCAACAGCAATGTTTTAAAAGCATTTGATTTTCTGGTCAGCAAAGACAAAGTGATGGTTGTACTATCCATCAACCAGACACTTCAGCTCATTTCCGGTGAACCCTACAAGGTTGAACTATATGAACTCTCAGGGGAATTGTTTAAACTTGTATTGGATGTTTTTGCCATCAAGAATCCGAAAACACTGGAAGAAGTTCGTTGCTTTGCTGATTTTTATAAAACAATAGGAAAAACGGAATTAGCTGATGAATACTATACTATTGCTTCTGAACTGAAAACCGTACAACCAACGCAAACTGTTACCGATAGCATTGTTAAGACCCGGGAACCAAAAAACTTTTTTAAGAAAACTCTGCAATCACTAACATTCATTGAATCTTTAAAAAACACTCTTAATATTAAAGTTGTAATTATACTGGCAGCAGGTATTGTTTTTGTTATTATTTTAATTGTGATCATTTCAAAAGTTACCAAGAAGAAAGTACCGAAATCAGATTTTA
>JACNIV010000013.1 GCA_014382915.1 Candidatus Cloacimonadota bacterium
TGCTGGAGTAGTTCCGATCGATATTAATCGGGATAATATCGATATCCTGGCTTTTGCGGGACATAAAGGATTGTATGGGCCAACCGGTACAGGCGGGATGGTGATTGCCGATGACTTTGATCATAAAAAGATCAAGCCGCTTAAATGTGGTGGCACGGGCAGCCTTTCCGATAAAATTGATCAACCTGATTTCCTGCCGGATCGTTTTGAAAGCGGTACAATGAACGTCGCAGGATTGAACGGACTTTTTGCAGGTTCAGAATACATCCAGAAAAAGCCTGGTGGGATTAAAGGAATTTACAGTCATAAGAATGAACTCCAGAAATATTTCATTCAACAAGCTGAAATGATTGTACAAGATTTCATCTGTTATTCATCTTCCAATCTTCCCTCAGCAGGAGTTATTGCTTTCAGGTTAAAGAATATTTCGGTTTCAGAAGCAGCACAAATACTCTCCAATGAATTTGAAATAATGTGCAGGCAGGGTTTGCACTGCTCACCACTTGCTCATCAAACCATCGGAACTTTTCCCGAGGGAACCCTGCGATTCGGATTTGGCATTTTTAATACAAAAGAAGAAATTGACATTGCAGTGCATGCTTTGAAATCTATCTCTGAAGGTAATTAAAGATGAAAGCAGTAATTTTATTTAATTCGACAAATCACGCCATCTGGGCAGAGAATGAACTAAAAGAAAACGAAATCTCATGTAAGATGATAAGTGTTCCACGCCATCTCAGTTCAGATTGTGGTTATTGTGTTCAGATCGATGCTGATGATGGGGAAAAAGCAAGCAGTATACTAAATGCAAATAATATCGAATTCGATAATATTGCAAACTATGAAGGTGAATAAAATGAAAGAAGAAATAAAACTAACTCATTTTGTTAAAGCCGCTGGCTGAGCTGGCAAAGTAAGTCCGGCGGACCTTGAAACAATAATGAAAGGATTGAAATATCCTCACACACCCAATACACTTGTTGCTTTCGATACAAGTGATGATGCGGGAGCATATCAAATTTCAGAGGATATTGCAATTATTCAGACAGTAGATTTTATAACACCCGTTGTAAACGATCCATACAAATTTGGTCAGATAGCTGCTGCAAACAGTTTGAGCGATGTATTTGCCATGGGTGCAAAGGTGTGTACTGCCTTGAATATAGTGGCTTACGATTCCTGTCATATCACCAAAGAAATGCTTAATGAAATCCTGCGAGGTGGACTGGATAAAGTTATTGAAGCAGGAGGCGTTGTACTGGGTGGTCATACCATAGAAGACCTGGAGATGAAATATGGTCTTTCTGTAACCGGTATCGTTCATCCAAATAAAATCGTTCGAAACAACACAATCAAACCTGGTGATAAAATAATCCTGACCAAACCGATCGGGATGGGAGTTATTACTACCAGCATTAAAGCGGATATGGCTCCACAAAGTGCTATCGATAAAGCTGCATTTCATATGAGCTACCTGAACAAAACAGCTTCGGAGATCGCTGTGGAAATAGGTGTGAATGCCATGACAGATGTTACGGGTTTCGGGCTTCTGGGACATTTATTTGAAATGACGAATAATTCAGTATCGGTTCGTCTTGATTATACCAGTATTCCAATTATTGAAGAGGCTTTCGAATTGGCTGAAAGCGGTCTCTTTCCGGGTGGATCTTACCGCAATAAGAAGTATTATGAACCAAATATCTTTCTCGATAGAAAAGACTGCACTCAAGACCAACTGATGCTTCTATATGATGCTCAAACCTCGGGTGGTTTAATGATTTCTGTTCCCGGAGAAAAAGCCGATAAGCTTCTTGATAAGCTGAAACTGGCAGGATTAGAGTGGTGCAGCATCATTGGTGAAGTATTCGATAACAAAGATCGAAAGATCATAATTGGATAGATTTCCTTCCTTTTAACAAGATATAAGAAAAACATCTACTCAAATTATTTAACTTGACAGTTAATATTGCCAATATTTTTTTAACCATGTGGTTAACTATATATGAAGGAGGTTACTATGACTTTTGGAGAAAGGTTGAAAGAAGTTTTAAAAAAACTATCTCTCACGCAAACGGGACTTTCAAAAGAGATAGGCACTTCCAATGTAGTGATAAACAGGTATATAAAGGACAAAACAACCCCTGATTATAGTTTTTTAAACAAACTGGTAAACAAATTTAATATTAATATCAACTGGCTACTTACCGGTGAAGGTTCGATGTTTCCCAGCAGGAACATTGAACACATTGGAAAAAGTGACTATTATTATATGCCAATAATCGATGGAGTCAGTTGCGGTTCTCCACAGGAAATCGAATCAGCAGATCCTCTGGATCATATCCTTATCGATACGAATTCCCTTTACGGAGATTTTAATGATTATTTCGCATTCTACGCCAGTGGTGAAAGCATGGAACCATATATTTCAAATGGAGATGTTATCATCGTAAAACAGCATGATGATTGGAGTACGGTAGATGACCGGATATGCATTGTAAGGGTTGATGGAGAGATAACACTGAAAAAAGTGAAAAGCTTTTCCAATGGTAAAGAGATACTTCTTCAACCTTATAATAAAAATTTCCCACCCATCCTGCTCGATAAAGAGCGTATTCGAAATTCAAAGCTGATAGGCATTGCAGTGATGTCTGTTAGGAATCTTTAATTTATTACTTAGAATCACTGAACAATAAAAGAATTATTTGACACCTACATTAACATTAAATTGTTTGAAAGCCGTATAAAATTGGGAGAGTAGATGAATTGTCCTGTATGCCGTAATGAAGCTATGATCATCCTGGAGTTGAATGGTGTAGAGATAGATTACTGTCTCAACTGCAAAGGGATCTGGCTGGATTCAGGAGAGCTGGAACTGCTTCTGGGCAATAGTGAGGAAACACAGAAATTCCTGAACTCTTTTATAGTGGATATAATTACTTCTGAACACAAGTTAAAATGCCCGATCTGTTCTCATAAAATGGAGAAGATCCTGGTTGGTAACGAAGAAAAAGTACGCATCGATAAATGTAAGACCGGTGATGGTATCTGGTTCGATGCAGGTGAATTGGAAGAAGTTTTAAGAATGGGAACGATCGGTAAAAATGATAAAGTTTATATTTTACTCAAAGATATGTTTGGAAAAAGAATAATTAAACAGGAGGAGAAATGATTATGTTATTTGTATTTATTGCAATAGTGGTCCTGGTGTTTATGTTCATCGGGTTTTACAATAGTCTTGTTCGTTTGAGAAATCAGGTAAAAAATGCCTGGTCGCAAATTGATGTTCAGTTAAAGAGAAGGCACGATCTCATTCCCAACCTGATAGAAACAGCCAAAGGTTATATGAAACATGAGCAGGATACCCTGAAGGCCATAACAGAAGCACGTAGCAAAGCCATGGGTGCAGACTCCGTAGGAGAAAAATCTAAAGCAGAAAGTGCGCTCAGTGGTGCAATGAGCAAATTCTTTGTTGTTGTAGAAAACTATCCCGATCTTAAGGCTAACCAGAATTTCCTGGCTTTGCAGGAAGAATTAACTTCCACAGAAAATAAGATCGCTTTTTCGCGCCAGAGTTACAACGACCAGGTTCTATTCTTCAATAACAAAATTCAAATGTTTCCTTCCAATATCGTTGCCGGTATGTTCAATTTCAAACAGGAAGATTTCTTTGAATTGGAAGATAAAACTGAACGGGCTGTTCCCAAAGTAGATTTTTCATCTTAAAAAGAAGCTATTATGTGGGAATTGATCAGGGCAAATAAACAAAAATCTCTCATGCTTTTTTTCGTAATGGGAATTTGCCTAGTGGTGCTTGGTTACTTCATTGGTGGTGCTTATGGTGGCGAGGAAGGCACCTTCTTCGGACTTGGTTTAGCTCTGTTCATCTGGATATTTATGTCTGTTATCAGTTACTTTAGTGGCGATTCCATCATCCTGAAAATGAGCAAGGCAAAAAGGGTCTCACCAAATGTTCATCCACAGCTTTTCAATGTAGTGGAGGAGATGAAAATAGCTGCCAATCTTCCAGCTATGCCCAAAGTTTACATCATTCCCGATCCTGCTCCTAATGCTTTTGCTACAGGTAGAAATCCGCAGAATGCATCTATAGCGGTAACTGCCGGTCTATTGAGTAAATTGAATCGTGATGAGTTGCAAGGTGTTATTGCGCATGAGATGTCCCACGTTCTAAACAGGGATATTCTTTTTATGACTTTCTCTGGTGTACTGCTGGGAAGCATCGTGTTTCTTTCACATGTATTTCTTAGAAGTATGTGGTACACAGGCGGTAGAGGAAGGCGTTATAGCTCTCGCAGCAAAGGCGGTGGACAGATCCAGATGATCATGATGATAGTTGCTATATTAATGGCTATCCTGGCACCTCTTATGGCAAGATTGCTTTATCTGGCAATTTCACGCAAACGCGAATACCTGGCAGATGCCACTGCCGTGCGCTTGACCCGCTATCCCGAGGGTCTTGCTTCTGCCCTGGAAAAAATATCCAGTACCGATCTCAATCTGACTTCAGCCAATAAAGCTACAGCCGCTCTATATATTATCAATCCGCTTAAACCAAAAGGAAGTAAGCTTTCCAATCTGAGCAGCACTCATCCACCTATCGACGAGAGAATTAAGGTTCTCAGGACTATCGCTGGTGGTGCAAACTACATAAATTATCAGAATGCTTTCACAAAGATTGCTGGCAGAGGAAGAAGATCTAATATAATCCCATCATCAGCTATTCATGATAAAAAAAATATTGATCTACGTACAATTGCGAAACCTGAACCGGCAGGTACCAAGAAGGGAGTTCGTGATCTGGGTGATCTGATACGGGCAGTTAATAAGTATGTTTTCATCTCCTGTCTTTGTGGAATGAAAATGAAAATTCCACCGGGATTTAAAAAAACTGAATTTCCCTGTCCCCGTTGTGGCAGAATCAATCAAGTACCGATAGCTGAACTTGCCGTTCTGGCTGGTGTTACTCAAGGATTGGAAAAACAACACCCTCAAAAGGAAACAACACCTGTTCATAAACAGATATTTGCTTATCATAGAACTGGCAAGAGTTGGGAATCTTTCAACTGCCCATGTGGAAGCGCCAAACAGCTCTCCCCCGCTTTTAATAAAGATTTCTTCTATTGCAATAAATGCGGCAGGAAAATAGAGGTTAAGAGTTAAGGATCAAATAATTAAAAAAATAACTGTTTAAAAAAACATCATATAATGCAAATTGCCACCACCAAAACCTTCTAT
This sequence comes from Candidatus Cloacimonadota bacterium, assembly GCA_014382915.1. Classification (GTDB taxonomy): domain Bacteria; phylum Cloacimonadota; class Cloacimonadia; order Cloacimonadales; family TCS61; genus JACNIV01. Next base: position 5,254 of record JACNIV010000013.1, read on the forward strand.
TTCCGGAACATGACTGATTGAAAATTGAAGCCAGGCATTTTTACTGAAATTATAAGTCCACCTGATCATATATTTTATATCAGAATTTAATGTCTCATAATCATCAAGGTCATTAATATCATCATAATCTAACCGGTACTTTGACCACACAACCCCGAATTCCCACGCACTATTGGATAATGAATATTCCATTATTATGGAAGGAATTAATTCTCTTCTTTTAAAATCATAAGTTTGATAGCCGTTTGCAACTGCATTCTGAATTATATAATGCAGCACCGGTCTTATCGAAATTTTGGAATTGAGTTGATGCTGATATTTACAGCTAATGTCATATATTTCATTTAAATAAGAATAACTGAACTCTGTTTGATAATAAAGCTCCTTTTCAAAGAAATGGTAATGTCTTATCCTTAGTTCGGAAAAACAATTTCTTTTAAAAAAGTAATACATCTTAGCTACCAGATTGTTGATCTGATGCTGTAGTAAATATATCTCCGGGGAAAGATCAGGATTATTATATTCTATTTCGGAACAGTTAGTATATTTTCCTTGTGTGAAGATCCAGAGTTTATTTATACTATAACGGATAGCCCAATTAACTCCCAGAGGTTCTTCTGTTACTTTTCCGCCTTTTTGATTTTTTTCATCATAGAGGAAATCATCATAACTCAAAGCAATTCTGCAATATTTTTCTGATGTGGAATCCATAATAGAAAACCCCAGGTCAATATCTATCTCTTCTTTATCGTAGTATGTATTGCACAAAGAATATATTGATAAATTTCGATAAATCCTTCTTTCAAAGCCCATATAATTGTATTCTTCATTTTCATCTTTGTACTGACTTTGATCTCTGTAGAACGAAGAGCGAAACCACCAGTCTTTTCCAATATCCACATTCATCACTAATTCAATCTCGTTGTATAGATCCTTTACGGTTGTACTGCCAAAGTCGGTTTTTAATCCATTTCTTTTGAAAAGATTCTTCTCCCATTCAATCTGCCACGATGGACTGAAATCATAGTTCACAAAAGCATGAATAAATATCCTGGTCTTTTTATAGTCATCATCAAATTCCCACTCAAAAGGAGCATTCTGCTGGGCAAAAGAATTAATAATAACATTGAAAAAGAATACTGAAATAATAAGATATTTTTTCATTTTTCTACCTTTCATCAAAAGTTGTTCAAACAATTGAGTTGTAAAGAAAAACATGTTTGGTCTTTGGTTTAGGATAGTTGGTATTGGGTATTTGGTTTTAGGTTTTGGGTACTTGGTTTTTGGTGTTTGGAGCTTATTTGTTATTTGGATTTTGGAATTTGTTATTTGTATATTGATGTGGTGTTTTGTACTGGCTTTTTTCCTTTCTCCTTTTCCCTTTATACTTTTTCCTTTTCTTTTTGACCTTTCGTCTTTATTCTTTTTCTTCTCAAAGCAGGAGCTTTGAGTTACTTTTACCTTTTTCCTTTTTCCTTTTGTCTTGAATCTTTCTTATCCTTTCCAACCACAACCAACCAAACGTAGAACCCAGTACATAATAAATAAAATCACTCCAGACAAACGAAGTTCCGATAATCGTTCTTCCAATGAAATCACTGCGTGATACTTCCAGGAAGGGTGGATGCCACAATGTAAACTTGAATTCCAGGGAGCAATATTGAGGATGAATTTTGTGAAATACTGGAAAATGAATGCCATCCAGATTACACCAAGTATATTAAACAGAAAGTGCGCTCGTGCAGCCCTTCGGGCATTAACATTTGTACCTATAGAAGCAAGGTATGTAGTGATTGTTGTTCCAATGTTTTCACCAAGAACGATTGCAGCAGCTGTTATGAAATTTATCCAACCCATAAATGCCATTGTTATGGTAACTGCCATAGCTGCACTGGATGATTGTACAATGATAGTTAGAACAGTTCCAACCGCTACAAAAATCAGAAAAGATAAAAACCCAAGGTCAGTATAATGTTTTAAGAATTCCAGAACTTCGGGATTACTATTGATATCCGGTACAGAACTTTTCATAAACATCAAACCTAAAAATAATAAACCAAATCCTATCAGAATTTCACCAAAATCTCTGCGTCTCTTGTATTTGGAGAAAATAAATGGAAGTCCAATTCCCACAATGGGAAGTGCAATAGCTGAAATCTCAAATTTAAAACCAATAAAAGAAATAATCCAGGTGGTTACTGTTGTACCGATATTTGCTCCCATGATCACACCAATAGCTTGAGTTAAAGTAAGAAGGTTGGCATTAACAAAGCTGACTATCATAACGGTTGTGGCAGATGATGATTGAATGAGACTGGTAATTATAAAACCGGTCAAAACAGCAGCGATACTATTGTTCGTCATATAATTCAAAACTGATTGCAATTTATTTCCTGCAACCTTTTGAAGACCATCGCTCATAACTCGCATACCATAAAGGAATACACCTAGAGAACCCAAAAGCTTAAAGATGGTGGATATCATTTAAAACATCGCTCCTTAGATTTTTGAAGTAAAAAAAAACGTATTATTTATGATGTCAAATTTATTATTTGTTATGAGAAGTTTTAGTCAATTTTCTTTATGATGCTTAATAACTTTTCCTTTTGCAATAAAAATAGTTTCTTCCGCAATATTTGTAGAAAGATCTGCTATTCTTTCCAGGTATGATGAAATTTTATTTAAGAGAATGGCTCTTTTTATTGTGGTTGGGTCGTCTATCATATAGGTG
>JACNIV010000014.1 GCA_014382915.1 Candidatus Cloacimonadota bacterium
CGCTGAAAAACTGGTAATTGAAAAGGTAATAATTTCCGGTGAAAAATTCCTTTACGATTACACATTATATGTAACTGTAGAGCCGTGTTTGATGTGTGCCGGTGCAATTATCTGGGCACGAGTGGGAAAAGTTGTTTTTGGTTGTTTCGATCCCAAAGCCGGAACGGTTGGATCTATTTATAATGCACTTCTGGATAAGAGTTTTAATCATCATCCGGAGGTTGTATCTGGTATATTGGCTCAGGAATGTTCTGACCTGATTGTTGAGTTCTTCAAGAATAAAAGATAGACTTATGGAGAGTCTTGCCATGTTGCATAACATGGTGCCGGAATACGAGCTATGGTGAATACCATGGATTGAACCCCAGTCATACGACGGGGTGTAGCGGGGCGGTCTCGTCCTGCTATACAGCAGGGCGCCATGTCGGATGACAAGGCGAAAACCGTTGTAGGATAAATAAAAAAAATAAATTAAGTTTAAGTGATAATTTACGGAGAGTTGCCGGAGCGGTTGAACGGGGCGGTCTCGAAAACCGTTGTACTCTTACGGGTACCCAGGGTTCAAATCCCTGACTCTCCGCCATATTTTTATTCACAATCTAGAATATATTCCTGCACAGGTCGATATGATTTCCTGTGACAGAGAAGAATCCCGAATTTATTAATTGCTGCCAGATGTTCCCTGGTGGGATAACCTTTATTTTGCAGGAAATTATATTCCGGATGTTCATGATGAAGCTTTTTCATCAGTCTATCTCGAGTTACTTTTGCCAGTATGGAAGCAGCTGCGATAGATGCGAATTTACCGTCTCCTTTTACTATTGCTTCGGAAAATTTTTTAATCCTTCGAGGGATTTTATTCCCGTCTATTAAACATATTTTCGGTCTTTCTTTAAGTTTGAGAACAACTTTCTCCATGCCAAGAAGAGTAGCCTGAAGAATATTGATCTCATCGATTATTGCAGGTGAAACAATTTCAATTTTCCAGTCTATTGCAGAATTAATTATTATTTCATAGAGTTCTTCCCGTTTACTTGCGGAGAGTTTCTTTGAATCGTTCAGACCCTCGATCCTGAGTTTGGGGTCTAAAATAACTGCTGCTACCACTACCGGACCTGCCAAAGGACCACGACCGGCTTCGTCAACACCGGCAAGTGTTTTGTATTTTTTCCGATATACTTTTTCATTACGAAAAAGCATTTATTTCTCCAATACAAAAAACAACCGGGGAAAATTTCTATCTAATATATAGGTTTCGCGACTTAAGAGATTTTCATCGTAACCGATACTATAAATACCTTTGAATTGAAAGTTTGTTTCACCAATCAATTTTACCATCTCGTCTGCTTTATAGATCTTTTGTTTATGAATTTCGTCTTTTCGGGAATAGAGAAACCCTTTTTTTAAGAAAAAAGTAAGATGTGTCTTCTGTATGAAATTGGTTGAATCAAAATCACTTTGATGAATGAAAAATTCATCTTCATCTTCTTCAATATTAATAAATCCATCAAAATTATTTTCGCAGTTCTTTAGTGTCGTTAGATCGTAAATAAATAACCCATCTTTCTGTAGCGAATTATAAACATTGTCAAAAAGTATTCTGATATTTGGTTTTTGAAGCACATAATTAATACTATCAAAAAGCAGAATAACCAGATCGTATGTATTAGCAGGAAATTCAGCGATCATATCTCTTTGGGAAAGATTTGGACTGAACGGCTTCCGGGCAGCGATCTTCAACATCTCGGCGGAGATATCTGAAGCATCTACCTGCAGACCTTTTTTCACAAGTTGGCAGGACACATTTGCAGTTCCGCAGGCTAATTCCAGGATGCGCTTCGGATTTTCTTTATGGATTTTATTATATTGTTCCAGAATGAACTTAACCCATTTATCATAATCAACATGCGACATATATGTATCGTAATATTTTGCAAAAATTGAGTAATTTCGTTTCTTGATCTGCTCGGTTGGGAAGAGCAATTTTTCTGCGAACAGAATTGCTTTCAGAAGACTTTTTTCAGAAGCTTTTCCGGTTCCTGCAATATCGAATGCAGTGCCATGATCTACCGACGTGCGAACATACGGTAAACCAAGTGTTACATTTACGCCTTCTTCCATTGAAAGCATTTTAAATGGTATCAATCCCTGGTCATGGAAGGCGGAGATAACCAGATTGTATTTTGTGGCGTGCTGAGAAAAAAAGGTGTCGGCAGGAAAGGGACCGTCGATATCTATTCCACTTTCTTTTAATTGATCAAGAACAGATTTTACAAGTATATCTTCTTTACCGAAAATCCCGCTCTCGCCCGCATGTGGATTAATAGCCAGCATGGCAATTTTAGGTTTTTTAAGAAGCTTGCAAACTTCCTGATAGATCAATCGGAATCTTGTTTCCAGAAATGCTTTGGTAAGTAAACCCGGTACTTCAGCAACTGCCAGGTGAGTTGTTAGAAGAGCCAGGTTAAAATGCGGACCCCAGAATGACATGATAACATCTTTTGTTCCCGATCTCTTTGCGAAAAATTCCGTATGCCCGATAAAATCAGGTTGCGACTGGTGAATGGCTTCTTTGGAAACAGGACAGGTTACCACTGCATCGATTAACCTGGAATTCAAATCTTCCGAACAGCGTTCCAGTATTTTATAAGCTATTTCTCCAGATCTTCTGGTAGGTTTGCCGATCTCGATTTTATCGTCATCGATCTCGATCCAATATACTTTTTCTGGAGAGATGGCTTCTTCAGCACGATCGATCTTTTCTATCGGGTTGCCATCTTTAAATATTTTTATTTTGCCATAAACAATAAAAATTATGTTTTTTTTCAGTTCAAAGAACCTGAAGCTTTTTGATGTAATTTCGGAGCCTATACCTGCCGGATCACCAGTTGTTATCGCAATCTTCTTCATCTTATCCTACTTATTTCTTATTCTTTTCTATTTTTAGGAATTTAAAAATCTGCCTTTTTGTCAATTTATTTGTTGTCATGAAAAGATACATAAATAAGTTTTAAAAGAGAATGAGGAATTATGTGTTAATATCTTTAAATAATGATGAGGTTTATTATGATTAGAAATCCAGTAGTAGCCGGTGGATTTTATCCCGGATCTCAAAAAGTTCTGGAAGAACAGGTAAAAGCATTCTTAGAGAATGTTGAAATGGAAAAGAAATTCGACGATATTCTTGGTATTATTTCACCTCATGCAGGTTATGTTTATTCCGGGCAATGTGCAGCGTATGGATTCAAAGCCTTACAGCAAAAAGATTTTGAAACGGCTGTTATAATTGCTCCCAGTCATCGTTTTGGGAATTTTAAATATTCTGTTGGTGATTTTGATGCATATTTAACTCCACTTGGTCGAATAAATGTGAATAAGCAACTAACAAAACAGCTTCTGGAATATGATGAATTCGATTTCTTTCCACTTGCACACAATTCAGAGCACTCCCTGGAAGTTCAGCTTCCATTTTTGCAGATAATAAATCCCCAAGTGCAGATCGTGCCCATTTTACTGGGAAATCAGAATGTGGAAAACAGCAGGAATCTGGCAAAAATTCTGGCAGGAATCTTCGGTGATAAGTTAGCTACGACAGTTTTTATTATCAGTTCCGATCTCTCGCATTATTATGATAGTAATACTGCTGCCAAAATGGATCTTGAGTTGGCTTCAAAGATTGAGACCATGCAGATCGACAAGGTAGAAAAATTATTTACCGAGCATCGAACGGAAGCATGTGGATTTGGTGGGATATTAACTTTGCTGCACCTGGCAAAAGATTTGCATTATACTCAGGTAAAAAACTTGAAATACACCCACTCAGGAGAAGTGAGCGGCGACTTCAAGCAGGTTGTAGGTTATCTGGCAAGTGTTGTTCATAAATAATTTGACAACAAGTGCGGTTTTTTGAATTTTGCAATTCGCAAGTGGGCGGGAGTAGCTCAGTGGTAGAGCTCCACGTTGCCAACGTGGTTGTCGCGGGTTCAAATCCCGTCTCCCGCTCCATTTTATATTTATCATGTGTGGCGACATCGCCAAGTGGTAAGGCAAGGGTCTGCAAAATCCTTATCCCCGGTTCGAATCCGGGTGTCGCCTCCATATTTTTTATAAAATTTGTGTTTATTGTATGCCGGAGTGGTGGAATTGGTAGACACAAGGGACTTAAAATCCCTCGGAACTTTGTTCCGTGCCGGTTCAAGTCCGGCCTCTGGTACCATAAAAAATACGCCGATCTGATATCAGAATGGCGTATTTTTTATATTACGATTTCCACTCCTTCTTCACACATTTACAAAAACCATGATAGATAGCACAAATTCCTCCAAAAATAGCAAAAAATCCCCAGAAAAGCGGCATAGCAAAAATATAAACAATTTTAAGCTCTCCGGTTTTCTCTACCTGGCGTGCTATCATTGGCACATAATATATTCCCGCTGTTATCAGCATACATCCGGCAACTATAACCATATGACCGAAAATTATATTACCGTAGCGACTTTTGGTAAATTTCAACATGATTAATCCAGCTCCGATAATAAGCTTGATAACAGCCCAGAGATATACTCCAATAACAAGATGATAAATTCCAAAAGCCAGCAAACCTATTCCCAGGATCAATCCTACAATTCCTCCTGATTTCATATTCTCCTCCTATTTATTGATTATTTTCCGTTTCGTGATAAGATTATAAACTAATCCATAGCTTGCCAACCCCAGCGAAGTTGCAACAATTCCCATATAAAGTTCATCTACATTTTGCCAGAATCCGCTTAATTTAATATTTCCCCAGACGCTTACAGTTATTACTCCTAATATACTTGCGAAAACGAATTGATAATCTTTTATCCTTTTTGGAAAAATATATCCGTATAGAACAGGAAGAAGTAAACAACTGGCAGAATAACTACCCAGTGTCTTCCAGACAGCTTTAATATTTCCTTTGAAAATAACACCCATCAGCACAGCGATTATTCCCACAATGATTATACCGAAGTTATGAATATATGTTTTACCTTTTAATTTTTTGGGCATCATATCATAAGAAACTGTGGTTCCTGCAATGAAAAGATATGAATCCAGAGTTGATAAAATAGTAGCCAGAATTCCTGCCAGAACAAGACCTTTTACTCCATTGGGCAGGATCTGAAGCGCATAGATCAGATAAGCTTTATCTGATGCAGCTTCCGGGATCACCGCTCTGGCATACATTGCTCCACTCGTTGTACAGATATCGAACAAAAACCAGATAATTGTGGAAATGAGTATTCCACGTTTTGCCACTTTTGTATTCTTCGCCGCAAATACTCTTTGATAAAAATTCGGATCAACTAAAGTGGATAAGGCGATAAATCCCCAAACGAGCGTAGTTGCAATTCCCACACCTCCCGTAAGCGAAAAATGAGTATCGGGAAGATTTGTCTTTAAAAAACCGATCCCTCCAAAAATTTTGTATGAGAAAACAAGAACCAGGAAAACGCCCAGACACATCACAAAGAATTGCACAATATCAGAAAAAACAATTGCCCTGAAACCACCATACAGTGTGTAAAGAACAACGACTGTAACACCAATGATCATACTTTGTAGAAATGAAATACCAAACAATGCTTGAATTAAGAGTCCTAAACTTATCACATACGCAATAGGCAGTACATTGAAAAAATTAAAGACAGCACTCAGTTTTCCAGCTTTTGGACCGAACATCTGTTCCACAAGATCGGGAAGAGTAAGCGCTTTATATTTAGCAATTTTGTGGGTGATGAAAAATGCAAATAGAATGTATGCAATATACCAGAATACACCTTGCGTGATAAAATTGAAAATACCCTGTTCAAACGCGATCTTGGTAACACCGAAAATTCCCCCATACCAGGTAGCTACAAGGGTTGCTACGAACATAGGCAGAGTAAGTTGCCTGCCCATTAATAATAAATCTAAAAAAGCCAGTTCTTTATTATTCAGTTTTTTCTTTTTATATTGTCCATAAATAACTGCAGCTATGGTTAGGATCAGTATTGAAAAAAACACGATCCAGTCAATTTTTGTTAAGATTGTTTTATAGTTAACTGTTAAATCAAAATTCAATTTTTTAAAACTCCTTTTTCGGCATTACCCGACAAGTCTAAGGGTCGCATTATCTATACCTCTCAGCAATCAATGAGGCTCCCCTGTTATTCGTTTTTAAATTTGGGAAAGCAGGTTATAAGTCAAATCTTTTCTATTTTTAGAAACAATTTGACACATTTAGTGTCTCTGATTTTCATACGTGCAGAGTTGTTCTTTAAAAAACTAATTATGCTGATTTAGGGGTGCTGACGGAAACTGCCGCAGCTGAGAAAATACCCTTGAACCTGATCTGGATAATACCAGCGGAGGAAAAATGAGGATGAGATATTAAACCACATTCCGGTTTGCGCTGGCGTGTGGTTTTTTGTTTTAGGCACTTATCTTTCGAGTTGTAAGGAGGTTGCGACGACGACTCGAGATATTATGAAAGCAACATTTACCTCGACTCGTTGTACCGTACGAGTCGAAAAATAATTGGAGGAAAATTATGAAAAAAATATTTGTTGTTTTTATACTATTACTTGCATGGAGGGCAACCTTCGCAGACACTCTTACCGGTTTGACCCTGGATACCGATTCAAAGAAACCTATTGAAGGAGTTTCAATATACATTCAAGAGCTTAACCTGATTACTATTTCCGATATAGATGGGAAATTCTTTTTTTCTAATCTTGAGCCAGGGACATATAAAATAACCATAAAACGTATCGGTTATACAGGAGAGAAGCTTGAAATTAATTTTCCCGAAACGAATAAATTGAATATCCATCTGAAATTTAAACCATTGGTTGTGGAAGGAATTAAAATATCTTCTACTAAAGCCAGAGAGCGGGAAACACCGGTTACTTTTACAAATCTATTACAGGAAGAAATTATCCGGAACAATTATGGTCAGGAAATTCCCATGCTATTAGATGAAGTACCTGGTGTATTTACTTATTCGGATGCAGGTGGAATTATTGGAAATGCACACCTCAATATCCGTGGTTTTGACCAGAAACGAATTGGTGTGATGATAAACGGTATTCCACTGAATGACCCCGAAGATCACAATGTGTACTGGGTAAACATGCCGGACTTTGCTGAGAGCACATCCGATATCCAGTTCCAGCGTGGAGTGGGAAGTTCACTGTATGGGATTTCTACTTTCGGAGGTTCCCTCAATATGCAGACTTCACCACTGATCTCGGAAAACAGAACGGAAGTTTTTGCCAGTTATGGTAGTTTTAAAACCTTCAAAGCTGGAGTTAAACTTGCCAGAAGATTTGGCAAATACAGCACGAATATCCGTTTCTCAAAAGTTGGTTCAGATGGCTACCGCAATAACTCTGTATCTGATCTCTGGGCAATCTTTACGAATATTTCCAGGATCGGAGATAAATCTGTGACTGAGTTCAATTTCTATACCGGACACGAACTAACACACGCCGCCTGGGAAGCATCCTGGGAAGGTGACCTGGAAGTAAATCATCAGCACAATCCTTACACTTATGATAATTATGTTGATGATTTTTCCCAACCTCATTTCGAATTACATCACAATTATTTCCTGAATGAAAGATCGGATATAAAAAACTCCTTTTTCTATATTCGCGGGAAAGGTTTTTATGAACAATACAAATATGATCGCAACTTGTGGGAACACGGACTAGTAGCAGAAGATAATGATGAAGAAGCAGATATGATCCGTCAGAAGTGGGTAACTAAAAACCATTATGGCTGGGTATCTCAATATAATTTGCGTCATAAAATGGGAAGCCTAACTTTAGGAAGTTATCTCAGTTTGTTCGACAGCGATCACTGGGGAGAGATCATAGAAGTTATCGGTGCTGATACTCTGGGTATTTCTTATGAAAAAGGGCAAAATTATTACAATTATACAGGCGATAAACAGTATATTACATTCTATG
>JACNIV010000015.1 GCA_014382915.1 Candidatus Cloacimonadota bacterium
GGCATGAACGGGATATCAGTCATTCGTCGGTAGAACGGATCATCCTGCCGGATTCTACCATTCTGATGAATTATATGTTAAATAAAATGATCCCCCTGATCGATGACCTGTTGATTTATCCTGAAAATATGGTGAAGAATCTAGAGCTTACTAATGGCCTTATTTTTTCCCAGGTACTTCTTCTGGAGTTAGCCAAAAAAGGTATTTCGCGAGAATATGCCTACAAGCTGGTACAGCGTAATGCCATGGAATGCTGGCAGAATAAAGAACCCTTTAAAGAACTGGTTCTGGCAGATGAAGAGCTGTGTGATTTCTTTACGAAAGACGAACTGGAAGAACTCTTTTCATACGATAGATACATTAATAATATCGATTATATTTTCAAAAGGATCGGCATCTGATGCTAACTGATTATAACCCGATAGAATATCTCACAAAGATACAGAGCCTGAAATATCGGGCAGCAAAGCTTCCAATTATTATTGTTGTCGTTTCATTCAGCATCAATATAATCTTCAAAGTTGACATAGTGAAATATTGCGCACTTCTGGGTCTGATTTTTTATATCTTTGTTTTGATGTGTTACAGGATCAAAAAACAGGTTCCTCCGGAAAATTCTGATACGGTGATTCTCTCTCCAATTCATGGGAAAATATTTCAAATAGATGCCAACACAATTAAGATTAAAAAACATATTCTGGAAGCGGCAGATTTCAGATGCTCTTCCAGGGAAAATGTTGAAATAGAATTTTCAAAAGCCCGGTTATTCCGTTTCGAAAATGATTGTAATATGCCTGGAAAATTGATCGGTATTTTTCCATATTCAGTTATATGCATTATCACGATCCCGAAGAATTATGAAATAGAAGTTAGCCCTGGTGAGAAAGTTGAAGCAGGTGAAACTATTCTAGCTAAACATGTTTCAGAATAACAATGAAAACGGGTAATAAACCAATGAATTTAAATTTAAAAAAGGCCCGGTTTTTAGTTCCGAATTTTTTCACAGCTCTTAGTTTGGTCTCCGGTCTGCTTGCCCTGCAATTTACTTTTGAAGAAAATTTTGTAACTGCTGCCTGGTTGATTACTCTGTCAATTTTATGTGATGGTCTGGACGGAAAACTGGCTCGCTGGTTAAATGCCTACAGTAAATTCGGTGCCACGTTCGATACCCTTTCCGACTTCGTAGCTTTTGGAGTTGTACCTGCTTTTTTAGCTTATAAATCCTATCTTTTTAAATTCGGTTTCTGCGGAATTGCAATTTCTTTTTTCTACATTTTTGCAGGCGGATATCGCCTGGTGCTATTCACTTTAAAAAATACTGACACTAATAAAAAACATCCTTTTATAGGTCTTCCCATTCCTGCCGCTGGAGGCCTTATTTCATCATATATCATCCTGAATTATTACTTCTGGCATTCACTCCGTTATCCCGAAATTTTTCTTGCTATTACCCTCATTTCTACTCTTCTAATGATCAGCCATATTGAATATCTTCCCATTGAAAAAGGAAAAAATTTAACCGGTGAGTCCAAGCTTTTTATAGTTCTGGCAGCGGTCAGTATCATCGTTGCAATCAAGTATTTTTATTTTGTATTTATCATCTGGATCATGATCTATATTTTGTACGGGATCGTTCGTCATTTTGTGCGTCATGGTAAAAAGAATAGAAAATAATTAATTTAGATAAACTCATTTTCGAAGAAACAGTTTTTTCTTCCTGCATTACCCATAATATCTTTCTATTTAATGAATAGCAATTAGCTTTTCTTGAAGCTCTATTATTTTGTTCTTGACATACAAATACTCACCCTTAAAAAGGATATAGTGTTGCACGGAGAGAATGAAATAAGTGTTAACAAAGAACATCTGAATGTTTGCGAGGAGAATTTATGCCGATTTTTAAAGATAATTATTTTACAAATGATAGTTATTTGTTGCGTCTATCCAGGCTGGAAATTCTAAAAAAATTTATTCATGAATGGGTAGGTTCTCTTTCCATTCCTGGCGAGATAGTAGAATGGGGAAATAAAGCATTCGACAGATGGCAGGAAATTTTACAAGCAGTTAAAGAACGCAAAGGATCAACGAATAATTTTTACGCAGAACAAAAAGATGCAGATGAAAAAACATTTAAATATTATCTAAAATGTAAGCGACTTTTGATTAGTCAATTTTCTAATGATCTGCCCAAATTAAAAACCTCTGGAATTAGTGGAAGATTTCCTCGCAACAGGACAGATAAAATTAAATCTGTGGAGAAACTTTTACGATTAAATATCCGGAAGGAAGAAAAAGGAGATAGCAAAATATTACCGGAAAATTTTATTGTTCAGCTTCGATCCTTATTAGAAAAATCAAATTCAATTAATGAAAATATTCTTGCCAATAAAGAAAACGGAACAGAAAAAAAAGTTGCAAAGCAAGTAGGAATTTTCCAGGAAGATTCCAAAAAACTCAGGACACTTTATTCCTGGGCTTTGATGACCTGGGAACCGGATGAACCTTATCTGGTTCAACTTGGATTTGCAGTGAAACCTAAAAAATACATTCAAAAAGAAGAGACAGAAGAAATATGAATCCATTAACTGCTTTTATTGATTTATTCTTTCCCAGGATTTGCTTTGGTTGTGATATTCGTTTACATGGAGAGGAAAAAATTCTTTGTCTTAATTGCGAAAGCACATTGAATTTTCTTATTGATGTTTGTGAAATCTGTGGCTCTCCCGAAAATCCCTCCACTTGTCCTGTATGTAATTCAAATGAGTTTGTTTTCGATAAAGCACGATCGGTTTTTCCCTTTAGTGCAAATGTTAAAAATCTTATACATGAATTAAAATATAACGAAATGAAGCGTATCACAAAATATCTGGGAGGATATATTACTGAATATTTGCATCATTTTCAGCCATTTGAAAATATCGATATCGTAACTCCAGTTCCTCTTCATAAAGTTAAAAAACGTGCCCGTGGTTTTAACCAATCAGAATTCTTATCAAAAGAAATATCCATACATATGAACTGGTCGCACATCTCAAACCTGGTACTGCGTAATAGATTTACAGATACTCAAACCAAACTGGATCGTAAACAACGGCAGGAAAATGTTTCTGATGCTTTTATATTAAACTCGAAGTTTAATATTCAAAATAAAAATATTCTTATTGTGGATGATGTGTTCACTACCGGCTCCACTGTAAATTCCATCTGTAAACTACTAAAGAAAAATCTTGGCGGTAGGATTTATGTGTTAACTATTGCCAGGGCATTATAGAGCATGAACAAGTTAAAGATTAAAAATATTGATACCTCGAAAAGACCGAAATTCCCATAAAATGGTCTTTCAGCTAACCTTCTAAAAAATAAAACTGTTAACGGAATCAATGACTTGACAACAGAGAGAGCAAAAAGATTTTTTACCAGATTAAATAAAGTATAGTTGTAGATATGGACATAATAGTAGAAATAAGCCAGGAAAGGGCACTGGAATTAATTGAGAAAATTTCTCGGTTTATCGTTAAGCGTCGCATGGCAGCTCCTGCCATCATGACGATTGAATCGCTGCGTCCTCTTTCCCGTATTGGCAGCCAGTCAATGTATTTTCTGGCGCCTTTTGCCGAGATCATTTTCAATTCCAGAGAATACCAGGAATTTGCCGTTATCCTGGAAAAAGACGAATATATAAAACTTCTTTTAAAAAGAATCGATGAACTGGATGTTGAAATGTACCGGGATGAACGCGCCCAGAAAAAAGTTCTCAGGAAAAGAAGAATGAATAAATTCAAAAGATCATTGGGAATTAAACCAAAACAAGAAGATAAAAAGCAATAGAATTGGAGGATAGAATGGCAGATGCTCGACCCCTTAAGAGGATCATTGCTACAGATTGTGGAAGTACAACCACCAAATCGATCCTGATTGAATATATCGATGGTGAATATCGCCAGACAGTGCGTGGCGAAGCACCCACCACTGTGGAAAAACCGCTGAACGACGTTACTAAAGGTGTTATAAATGCTGTTACCGAATTGGAAGAATTGGCTCGTTTGAAATACAAGGATGATAGTATAAAATTTATTAAAGATGATACGATCTGGATATCTGAAAAAGAAAATGAGGGTGTAGATGCATATGTGTCCACCAGTAGTGCCGGTGGTGGTTTGCAAATGATGGTAACCGGTGTGGTAGCCAAAATGACAGGTGAAAGTGCCGAACGTGCAGCCCTGGGTGCCGGAGCAATTGTAATGGACCTGATCGCCAGTAACGATAAACGGCCTAATTATGAGAAGATCGAGCGTATCCGCCAGATGCGTCCCGATATGATATTGATGGCTGGCGGTGTGGATGGTGGAACCACCAAACATGTGGCAGAAATGGGAGAACTGGTGGCTGCTGCCGATCCCAGACCACGCTTGGGTTCCAGTTACAAACTCCCCGTAATATACGCAGGAAATAATAAAGCCCGTGATATCATCAAGGATGCATTGGGAGAGAAAACAGACCTTATCATTACAGATAATCTTCGTCCCACACTGGAAAATGAAAATCTTGGTCCCGCTCGTGATAAAATCCATGATCTTTTTATGGAACACGTTATGGCTCAAGCTCCCGGTTATAACAAACTGATGAGCTGGGTAAAGGGACCCAAAGACGGTAAATTAGTAACCATCCCCATCATGCCTACTCCGGCAGCTGTGGGAAATATTATGCAAACGATAGCCAAAGTGCACGATATCGAAGTTCTGGGTGTGGATATCGGTGGTGCAACAACAGACATCTTTTCCGTTTTTACCAAAAATAAAGTTTTCAATAGAACCGTGAGCGCTAACCTGGGATTGAGTTACAGCATTTCCAACGTACTGGCAACTGCAGGATTGGAAGAGATCTTACGATGGGTACCATTTGATATTGATGAATCCGGTTTGAGAAACATGATAAAAAACAAAATGATCCGCCCCACAACTATTCCTCAACAGTTGGAAGAACTTGTTCTGGAACAGGCTATTGCCAAAGAAGCTTTGAAGTATGCTTTTATCCAGCATAAAGAGTTTGCTGTGGGACTGAAAGGAGCCCAGCGGCAGCGTGAAATATCGGAAGCATTTTCACAATCTACTTCCGGTGAATCTGTCGTGAATATGATGACTCTTGATCTGCTGGTTGGTTCGGGTGGTGTTCTTTCTCACGCTCCACGTAGAAACCAGAGCGCCATGATGATGGTAGATGCGTTCCTGCCGGAAGGCATTACCAGGCTAGCGGTGGATAGTATCTTTATGATGCCTCAACTGGGTGTACTGGCAGAGATCAGTGAAAAAGCAGCTACCGAAGTTTTTGAAAAAGACTGTCTTATCTATCTTGGCTGTTGTGTTGCTCCTGTTGGCAAGATCAAACCAGATAAAACTGCACTTACAGCAAAGATCGAGCTTCCAAATGGTGAAGTATTTCAGGAAGATATCAAATTTGGGGAAGTGAGATTGCTGCCCTGCGGTGTTGGAGAAACAGCTAAAGCTACTCTTAAACCTGGAAGAGGTCTGGATATCGGGGCAGGGAAAGGACAGGAAATTAAAACTGAACTGCAAGGCGGTGTGGTTGGAATCGTTCTCGATACACGTGGTCGCAGGCCGTTCACTCTTCCTTTGGAAGCATCCAAACGCGTTCCGCTTCTTAAGAAGTGGATGAAAGAATTCAAAGCCTATCCTGAAGAGATATTAAAATAGTATAAAAAGAAAAGAAAAAATGGAATTAGCAATGAACAATATAAACAAAAAGACATATTCGATTGGTTCGTTTTTGTTAGTTGTTTATACATAGGAGGAAATTAATGGCACAAGCATATTCCCCGGGTTTAACTGTAACAGATAATATAGTACTAAAAAAAGAAAGAATCTTGCCTTTGAAGGGAACTGTTCTCGTAAAAAAAGCTGATAAAGTAAAAGCAGAAGATTTAGTAGCAGAAACTTTACTTCCCGGAAAAGTCGTTCCATTCAACTTATCTAATAAATTGGGTGTTACTCCACCCATGCACATGCAATATGTTAAAGTAAAAGCTGGCGATAAAATAAAGAAAGGAGACCTGCTCGCTCAAACCAATGGATTTTTAGGTCTTTTTAAATCAACCGTAAAATCCCCAATCGTTGGAGAGATTGAAAATATTTCCAAGATCACCGGACAGATGTTACTACGCGAACCCAAAATTCCTATTCAGGTTAAAGCTTTTATAGCTGGCGTTGTGGTGGAGGTTATACCGGAAGAAGGTGTGATAATAGAAAACAAATCTGCTTATATACAGGGAATTTTCGGCATCGGTGGCGAAACATTTGGTGAGATCAAGATGCTGGTAGATTCACCCGGACAACCTTTAGACGTAAAAATGATAGATGATTCCTGCAAAGACAAGATAATCGTTTGCGGTGCAATGGTTACTTATGCAGTTATAAAAAAAGCCCAGGAAGTTGGTGTTGCCGGTATCATTACAGGTGGTATCGATGATCGTGACCTGAACAAACTTCTCGGGTATAATATCGGTGTTGCTATTACCGGTCATGAAGAAGTGGGACTCACCATCGTTGTTACCGAAGGTTTCGGAGAGATAGGTATGGCAAAAAAGACTTATGGGCTTCTTAAACAATTCGATGGTCATAAAGCATCTATTCACGGTATCACCCAGATTCGTGCCGGTGTTATGAGACCAGAGATCATTATTCCCATCAAATTCAAGGAAGAAGAACTCACAGAAAGCGAAACCAGGATGTCCACACTGGAAATAGGAACCACTATCCGCGTAATCCGTCAGCCTAACTTTGGTGTTATCGGTAAAGTTACTGGACTGCCGGAACAACTTACGAAAGTGGAAAGTGAAACACTGGTTCGCATACTGGAAGCTGAACTGGAGAACGGTGAAAAAGTAATTATCCCGCGTGCTAATGTGGAAGTGATAGAAGATTAATCTAATATTAGATATAAAAGACGGGGCTTTATTTTTAAAGCCCCGTTTATTTTTTTAATGATTATGACTACTTCAGCAAGAGCATCTTCTTAACACCCTGTGTTTTGCTGTTAACATCGAATTTATAGAAATAAATTCCACTTGAAACAGGTTTACCGGCATTGTCATCTCCATCCCAGACAACAGAATGATTTCCTTTGTCTAGATCATTGTTCACAAGAATCTTTACTTTCTGACCCTTAATATTGTAAACTATTAGATCAACTTTACTTTCTTCAGGTATTGAGAATGATATCGTTGTAGAAGGATTAAACGGATTTGGTGAATTACTTAGAAGAAATTCAGTTGAAACAATTTCATTATCGTCGATTCCGTCTCTTGTTCCACCACCGGTTTCATAAATACTGATATCATCAAAAGCAAAACCGTCATTATCTATAAAGCCGAAGATTGGATTATTATCGTATTGCTGAAACTTGATCACGAAATGAGAAGATAAATCCAGATCATATGTTGAAGCTAACTCATCCATATCCAGTTCAATCTCTTGCCATGTTGTAGAACCTCCACTCAAGGAATAAACTTTTGTGAAATTTGCACCAGCATCATCAGAGAAATAAACACCATCTTCTGAATGTGTTTCATCATAGAATTCTTTCCACCAGAATGTTAACTCTGCCTGATTTATAGATGTAAAATTAAGATACAATTTTGCTTCATTAGTAGAGTAATGACTAATTGTGTTTACATCCATAGTTAGATGTCTCCTTCCGGTATGTGGTGAATTTGCATCTGTAATTAGTATCCTGCCATATTCGTTGCTTGATACTGTTTCCCAATATTCATCGAGACCCGATTCAAAACCGGTTGAATATGGAATTGATGCATAATTTGAATAAATATAAATATCATCAAAAGCAAATCCATCAGCCGAAATGGGATTATTATCATATTGCTGGAATTTTATAACAAAATTTGAAGTGTATTCAAGTTTATA
>JACNIV010000016.1 GCA_014382915.1 Candidatus Cloacimonadota bacterium
TTAATATCATTTGTCCAGTTTCCATTTTCATCTGTAGCATAGATGTCGAACCAGTCGTACCAGCCAAAAAGGTATTGATTGTATTTTCCAATGTCTTCATAAAAATGCTGGGAGTTAGAATCATCCAGGCGGAAGTGATTATCGTAAGATGGATTGTTATTCTCTATCAGGAAGTCGTTCACTGCAAAGTCATAACGTTCACGTCCATAGCGATAAATAAGATCACCATCCATGTAATACGGTTGATTTGTTTCCGGATTTATATAAGGACAATCTCCCAAATATTCCAAATATCCCACATCATCTTTTATTGGTTCCTGATTTGCCCATTTTTCATATTCGTCTTCCTTATCCAGCCCCTGGTTATAATAATGGGAATATCCCACCCAGAGTCCAATTTCGATAATGGGGAAAATATAAGTTGTAATGCTTCTGCGGTTTGCATAGAATTGCCCGGCACCAGGAAACAGAGAAGACAAAATCATCGCTTTTGATACGGATTTTTTATTATAGTTCACTTGGATAATATCATTTCTAATTTCTTGAGCTGACACTGAAATAAAAATACCGGTCAGCACAAAAAGAAAGATTATTTTACGTAACATATAATATCTCCTTAATTTATAATTGCAATTGGGACTTTTTTCACTTCACCTTCGGACCGCACGATACCAAAATATACTCCCGTAGCTATCTTTCTTGTATTCCAGACAATATCCATGTCGTCACCGGTTCCTTTTTCCACTTTTCTTTTAAAGATGATATTTCCTGCGATGTCAAAAATTTTAATATCAATATCATCTTTTGCATTGATCACTTTAATTCTTACTTCTCCTTTTTTGGCAGGATTAGGAAAAGCATATGCGGTCATCTTGTCTGCTGAAGAAACCTGGGGAGATATTTCGCCATTATATAAAGAGTAATGTTGATTTCTATAACCGTTCCAGATAATTGGATTTTCGTCTACATTTTCTATATAAGAAGCAAAGAGATTATTATCAGCATCCGAATATAGATAATACAGTTTTTCTGATTGTTCGTTCCAGTAAAACTGATCGATAGTTTCTGTTTTCCGCCAAGAGAAAGAATGCTGGATGCTTATCTTCGCTTCCTTGTTCACAGCAATGATTCCGCTATTGATTTCTTCAAAGAGAAGAATGATTTCTTCTCCGAATTTTATTATTCTTGGATAGCTTTCCGATTTGATTATTTTTTCATCCAGATAAGCCGGAAAACCTGGAGCCAGTGTGCCATCTAACGTAATAGCAAACACCCTGTTCTGTGCACCAAAAACAAGATAGACCTGTCCATCATCCAGGAAATGCCCTAAAGCAAGTTGCGAAGGTTTTGCTGATGTATAGGGAAATAAGCTGAATATTTTCTCTGCATTTCCTTCCTTGATTTTATAAATATTTCCATCATTGTTTTGAACAAATGTAGCATTATAAGCAGTGTTAACAACATCTTTATAGCAAACTGGAGTGTAGCTGGTATCGTAATTATCAATAAGAACTTCATAATATGAAGCACCATCAAGCATTACATCCGAAATGAAATGAATACAATCTGTGGTGGCAGCAATTAGATATTCCCCATCAAAAGCACATTTTGCTTCGGGGATTTCAAAATTAGGCGTTTTATTGGATAAAAATATGTAGAGTGAGTCAGCCGCAGGGACTATAAAAGAAGGCTCTAACCATGATTCATCCTGACCAATAAAAAGGGTTGCATCTGTTATTATTTCCGTGAAAGCCATATTTTCAACGGAACTTGTGGTTATTTGCGAAAGAATATTATTACTTATAATGTTGTATTCATCTTCTCCATCCAGATCGCGATCAACAGGAAAGATCGGTTGGGTGGGTGTTTTATCGAAGGGTAATGCAATGCCGAAATTATCTGCCCAATGCTCATCAATAAGAGAAAAGAAGTTAAGTTCGTTTTCTTTGAGTACAAGGAATGCAGGAAAGCTTAATGAAGTTCCCACATGTCCAATGGCTTTGATAGAATCAAATTGCGCAATTTTCTCTGTTCCATCAAAAAGATGAGAGCCAAATTTAAATGACATAATTCTTTCTACACCCGGTTCGATGGAGTAACTGCTGATATCGTATAGTGAGAATATAGATGAATCGCCTGTATTGGTCATCAAGGCAGGTGCCGAAACAGCCGAGAGTTCCCCGTTAAAGATAGTACCGATGAATACTTCATCACCGTTTATGTTAATTATCGTCTCGTCGTCCCAGCCTGTAAAATAACCTTCTTCATCTATAATTGGCATATATTTAAAGAAAGGCTCATATTGAGTACCTTCCCAGAACATGGAATAGATATTACCGATATCATCGATGTTATCGGCTTCAATTATTTTTACAGCTCTGTGAGAGTGATAAATATTTACGGTATTATTTTCAAAGTTGTTGTTTTCTGCTAGGATCGCTTCATCTACGTGCCATATTAGTAAACCACCACCAATGTCATAATTAAATTCGCCTGTTGGCTCTGCCATTGGCCAGCCGGGCAGGAAATAATCATATTCATAGGTAGGGTCTTCACCGGGAAGATGAGCAGGATAAGTGGGATATAAAATTACTCTCCCATCATCAGATGCCCATACTGCGATTCCGCTATCTCCATCAGGGTCTACCTGTCTGTTCTCGATTAGTATATACTCTGTATCACTTAAGGGTACTTTTACAAAGCATGGAATTTCTGTAGTTGCCTGGGGTGGATCGAATAAATATTCGGCAGGTAATAGTTCTATAGTTTCATTGAATTCTAATTCTGAGATATCTTTAAAAATTCCTCTTGTTCGAAATATATCTTCCCATGCCAGCATGCGAGACCAGGCACCGGGCAGGGTTGGCAAGCTGCCTTCGAAGTAATAGAGGTTGTCGTTTGCATCGGAAACTACCAGTAAACCGGCATTACCTCCACTGTCCATTATATCGAAAACACCTACCTGAGGAGTGAAGTTTCTGGTATTGTATAGATCCACAAAACCAATTGAATGACCAAATTCATGAGCATATACTGCATTTACTACGCCGTAATTCGAATAAATGGTAGTAGAACCATCCGGTTCTGGATGGATGTCCTGTGTTATCATCTCAGGTACATTACAGGCATGATCGATTACTATATCATCATCAACAATGACTTCCTTACCCGTTCCTACCCGGATAAAGAACGAAGGAATATCGGCGGGTGTATCACCAAAGATATCATGCTGCCAATCTGCACCGGCATGAATGAACATATAATGACCATACTGACTGAAGTCTATATTTTCGTCAGCGTCAGCAATTGTGAAGGCATCCTGAAAATATTCCTCAAAGCGAGATATCATCAGATCGACATCAGCTCCCGGTGGATTGTAATATGCCATTTCGTGGGGAAGAGTATATGCCAGAAAATCACCTGGTGAAGATATGGGGAAGATATCATATTCCAAGTCGTAGGAACCAAAGCTGGCAGCGAGATAGTAATAATTCAAAGCCTGCAGTTGAGTTGTGAAAAACTCATGATCGTGAGGAGGACTTCCCAGGCTGATAGGATACCCTTCCGGATCTTGAAGGAACGTTCCATTTCCGGTACTTTGCGGGTCGTTATCTTCCTGGAATTCTATGAGAAGTACAAGCAATTTGTTAGAATTCCTAATGAAACTATCCAACCGCTCAGCCGTTCCAGACAGATAATTTTCTATTGGATGTACTTTCTTTTCCGATTGAACTGGAGTTGTTATTTTACTCACAGATATTTTTCTGGCATGAGAAAAATTTGGAACAACAAGTCCCAATACTATCAGGACTGACAGTAAAATGTGTTTCATAGTTTATATTTTTAGAATTCTACTTTTACTGAAAGTGTCTGATTATAATCCTGTAAACCGCCACCGGGTTGGAAGGCGTAATCGATTCCCACAAGATATTCTTTATTAAAAATGTAATGAATTCCGGCGCCAAAAGCAAATCCGGTAACTTCACCTTCCCTGTCAGCATAATAACCGGTGCGTAATGACAGAAGATCGAGATAAACGTATTCCGCACCCAGACACCAGATGATCTCACGGATCTCGATGGAATTGATGAAATTTTGAATGGAAGCAAAATCGTCGACTTGATTACCTTCTTCATCTTCTCTTCCATTGAAATCATCTGTCCAGGCTGTAAAAATTCGTTTGTAAATGGGATCGTCATTAGCCAGGAGTTTATTCATATCAGCATTAATTGTAAGTTTATTGTACTGAGATTCCAATGCACGATAGGAAAATCCCATTCGCCAGTTCATAGGTAATGGGTCAGATTGTGATTCGTCAATATATGTCATATTCGGTCCAACATTCTGCAAGTTAAGACCGAAATCCAGTTTTTTTACAGGAATACTATATTTAGAAAGAGAGGCTTTATTAAATCCTGCTAGAGAAGCAATACCGTTATATAATAACAGCGCTCCATTGTATGGCGAAACTAGGATCTGTCCAAAATCGACACCATTGTGTTTTACACCAAAATCGAATGCATAACTCATACCCTGTCCGCGCTCACCTTCTTCACCAGGTGATTTTAATTCTGGTACCAGGTCACTTAGGATGAATTTAAATGTAAGCCCGACCCCTGTTTTCTGGCTTAATTGATAACTGTATGTAGCAGCCACTGCCAGATCATAGCTTTTAAATGTTTCCTCATCGCTTGTCTGAGGATCTGCATCCTGATATTCTTGTTCACCATACGTCATATAAGTAGCGTTAAGACCAATGTTTCCAAGGTCTTCGACGTATTTATTCCATGCCAGATGGAAATAATACATATCATTAAAAACTTCAGCAAACCAGTTTGAATACATGCTGGCAACCTGGCTTTTCCTGTTGAAAGCTAATGCTCCCGGATTCCAGTAAGAGGCGAATCCATCGTCAACTTGAGCAACATGAGCCTGACCCATAGAACCTGCTCTCGATCCCGGTTCGATCAAAAGAAATATAACAGCAGCTTCTGAAATTGCGTTAGCTGCTACCGGTATTAAAAGAGCTGCCATAAGTGTTAGTAAAAGTAATTTAGTTTTCATTGCTATCCTCCAGTATAAAATTTTGGGTAAATATTGAAAAATCAGATTGTTGCTCTAACAAATTTTAATAATACCTCCAATTCCCAAATGGTGCCGAAGGCCGGACTCGAACCGGCATGAGCAAAAGCCCGGAGGATTTTGAGTCCACTGCGTCTACCAATTTCACCACTTCGGCATTGGTTGAGTATCAAAAAAATGCCTAATTCTCATGTCAAGCGATTTTTAACACATTTAAAATATATAATATATTATAAAAAAACACATAAAAAAAAGGAAGCTTCCCTTTTAGAAAGCTTCCTGAGTTATGTTGTAATGTATATTTTTGGGAATATTAATACATTCCCGGCATTCCACCGCCACCCGGCATAGCAGACATATCATCTTTCTTTTCTGGAATATCGGTTATGATGCATTCGGTAGTGAGGAAAAGACCGGCGATACTTACAGCATTTTGCAAGGCGCTGCGAACTACTTTAGCAGGATCGATGATGCCAGCTTTAATGAGATTTTCATATTTTCCTGTAGCTGCATTATAGCCATAGTGAATGTCTTTGGACTCTTTGATTTTCTCTACAACTATAGCACCTTCTTCACCGGCATTCGCTGCGATGAAATAAGTTGGTTTTGAGAGAGCATTTTTAAGAATTGCAGCACCAACTTTCTCTTCATGCAAATCAAGTTTAAGATCATCAATAGCTCTGGAGGCATAAATAAGAGTTGTACCCCCGCCTGTTACAATTCCTTCTTCTACAGCTGCTCTAGTGGCGTGAAGTGCATCATCTACACGAGCTTTCTTTTCTTTCATTTCTGTTTCTGTAGCAGCACCAATTTTTATTACTGCAACACCACTGGAAAGCTTTGCCAGTCTTTCCTGGAGTTTTTCTTTATCGTAATCGGAAGTTGTTTCTTCGATCTGTGCTTTTATCTGTTTAACCCTTGCATCCAGGTCTTCTTTTGTGCCTGCTCCTTCACGGATAGTTGTATTTTCTTTTTCGATGATCACTTTTTTAGCTGAACCAAGATCTTTAAGACTTGCAGATTCAAGTTTTCTACCCAGTTCTTCAGAAATTACATTTCCACTAGTTAAAATTGCGATATCTTCCATAATTGCTTTTCTTCTATCACCAAATCCCGGAGCTTTTACTGCTGCCACGTTCAGGGTGCCGCGTAGTTTATTTACTACCAATGTAGCCAGAGCTTCACCTTCGATATCTTCGGAGATGATGAGGAATGGTTTTCCAGTTTGGGCTACTTCCTGCAGGATGGGAAGAAGATCTTTCATAACGCTTATTTTTTTATCATAAAGCAGGATGTACGGATCTTCAAATTCGGTGATCATTTTATCGGCATCCGTAATGAAATAAGGAGAGAGATAACCACGATCAAATTGCATACCTTCTACTTTCTCCAAGGATGTATCGATAGATTTTGCCTCTTCCACATTGATAATTCCATCGGTTCTTCCGACTTGATCCATTGCTTCAGCAATTAATTTCCCGATTTCCATATCATTGTTTGCAGAAATAGAAGCTATCTGAGCGATCTCTTCATTAGTCTTAACTTCTTTACTGAATTCTTTGATCTTATCAACTACAACTTTTGTTGCTTTTTCAAGCCCACGCTTGAGGTACATTGGGTTAACACCGGCTGTAACATGCTTTAATCCTTCTTCAATAATTGCTTGAGTAAGAATGGTTGCTGTGGTTGTTCCATCACCTGCCACATCGTGGGTTTTTTCTGCAACTTCTTTTACCAATTGGGCACCCATGTTTTCAAAGGGATCTTCCAGTTCGATATCTTTTGCTACGGTAACCCCATCTTTAGTGATAGTGGGTGAACCGAATTTTCTATCCAATACTACGTTTCTTCCTCTCGGTCCTAAGGTTATTTTAACTGCATCTGCCAGCTTGTCCACACCTTTTTTAAGGATCGTTCTGGAATCGTGACTGAATTTCATTTGCTTAGCCATAAGTTATAGCCTCCTGTTTATTTTTTATTATTTAGCAATCACATCTAACGAGTGCTAAAGATATGATAAGCTTTTTTTTGTCAAATAAAAATATTTTTTAATAAATTCGTTGCCTTACTTCTAACAATTAGAAAAATTACCTACTAAATTAAACTGGTTTTTTTAGGGAGGAAATTATGAAAAAACATATTTTTATCTTTATTCTGATCTTCGCTTCATTATTCTTATATAGCCATCCTAAACCTACACAATTACCTATGGGAATTACACATGAAACAGTGCGTGCTGATTCTGCACATGGATTTGATATTTTATCTTATGATATTTCAATTGAAATTGATGAGATAAATGGATTTATAGATGGAACAGTAATAGCAACTGTCGAAGCTGATGAAATAATAAATGAAATCCAATATGAATTAGACCAGATGAGCGTCGATAACGTTCTTTTAAATGGGAATACAGCAACTTATACATATGATAATAGTCTCATTACGATCCAGCTTGGAACTGTAAATCCGGGTGAACAATTTACTACAACTGTGGAATATTCCGGTAATCCTACCTGGAACGGATTGGGAATGATGATAAATCCTAGTTATGTCTTCACTATATCCGATCCCAATGCTTCACGTTACTGGTGGCCCTGCTACGATCACCCGTGGGATAAAGCGTTAGTTGATCTTCACATTACTGTTAACGAAGATTGGGATGCAGCTTGCAATGGACTTAGAACCTCTATTATTCCTAACCCGAATGGAACCCGAACCCATAATTGGGAGGGTTCAAATCCGATGGCAACATTCCTGGTTTCGATTGTTGCCAGGAATTTTGTGGAATTGAACGATAATTTCGGAGCAATTCCGATTCAGAATT
>JACNIV010000017.1 GCA_014382915.1 Candidatus Cloacimonadota bacterium
AGTCAATTACATCAATTGCGGGGAAGAGTGGGACGTGGTTCGGATGAATCGTATTGTTATCTTATTGTATATCCACCAATTAGTGAAGACGGTAGAGAGCGCCTGAACGTAATGATCGAAACGAATGACGGTTTTATAATTGCAGAGAGAGATCTGGAGATCAGAGGACCCGGCGACTTTTTTGGAACTGAGCAATCGGGTATGCCTCCATACAAACATGCCAATATTCTGCGGGATCAAAAAATATTGCAACAAGCACGTGATCTTGCCTTTGATATTATTCGGGAAGATCATGATTTACAAATACGCAAAAATGAAAATTTAAAAAACAAATATTTCTCCGAATACCTGCATCGAGAAAAACTTTTTAATTTCTAAACTGATTTTTTATTTATTGGCTGCCATCATTTCTTAAAAGGCTGATAAACCTCTTGACAGATGAGAACCCATTTCAAATAGGTTTTAGAAAAAAATTAACATTTTCCTGGAGGATAAATGTTTTTCGATAATATCGCGAGTCTTTTTTCCAATGATATTGCTATTGATTTGGGAACTGCAAATACACTTGTTTATCGTAAAGGGGTGGGAATCGTGATTGATGAGCCTTCTGTGGTAGCTATCTCCGTCGATGGCAAGAGAATCATTGCAATCGGAGAAGATGCCAAAGATATGCTGGGTAAGAATCCGGAAGAAGTTAGAATAATTAAACCACTGAAGGATGGTGTTATTGCTGATTTTCAGGTTACTGAACTGATGTTGAGAAACCTGATATTGCGTGCTCAGAAAAAACGCCTTCTTATTAAACCAAGAGTTTTAGTATGTGTTCCTTCCGGAATAACAGAAGTAGAAAAGCGTGCTGTACGCGACAGTGCAATTCATGCCGGGGCACGAGAAGTATACCTTGTTCCTGAACCTATCGCAGCAGCCATTGGAGCCGATCTTCCCATCCACAAACCGCAGGGCAACCTGATTATGGATATCGGAGGGGGAACAACAGAGATCGCTATCATCTCACTTTCCCATATTGTGGTTCACACTTCTATTAGAGTGGGTGGCGATAAAATGGACGAAGCTATAGTTAGCTACTTGAGAAAAAGAAATAATATTTTTGTCGGAATTCAAACTGCAGAAAAAGTAAAGATGAAAATCGGTTCTGCCTATCCCCTGGAAAAGGAATTGAGATCCGAAATTCGTGGCAGGGATATTATCACAGGATATCCCATCACTGTAGAAGTAACCTCGGAAGAGATACGAGAAGCATTATCGGAAAACGTAACAGCTATGATAGATGCAGTGAAACACCTGTTCGAGAAAACAGCGCCTGAACTTGCAGCCGACATTGCCGAGCGAGGATTGATCCTGACCGGTGGAGGAGCCCAACTGAAAGGCCTTGATAAAAAAATACAAGATACCGTGGACTTACCTGTTCATGTGATGCCCGAACCACTTACATGTGTTCTGAAAGGATGTGGACAGGTTCTGGATAACCTGGAAGATTACCGGGAAGTCCTCCTTAAAAAAATTGAATCTTAAAAAAAGTGAAAGAAAAAATCCCCATTATTATCTACCTCTTTCTAGCACTGGTACTTTTTTTAGGGAATAATGAGCAAAGACAGAAAAAAGCCAATTTTCTAAGTAAAACCGTTTTCTATCCATTTATTACTTCTTTAAAAAAAATTGAATCACTTTTCGAAATCAAGGAAAAAAATATACTTCTTGCACAATCTATTGCCGGGCAAACAATAAAGATAACTGCCCTGGAAAATGAGTTAAAAGAATTGAATAGTATCCGATTAAACTATGATTCGGGAATATATCATTTCTTGCTGGCAGATATAATAGGTTATAAAGGTAATTTCCTCGAACGTAATTTCATTATCAATAAAGGAAAGCTGCAAAATGTGGAAACAAATTATCCTGTTATTTCCAACGATGGCATTGTAGGAAAAATTATATCTGTCTCCCAGAATTTTTCTGTTGTTTTACCGCTTGATCACTCTACATTCAAACTGGGTGTGATGTCCAAACGAACCCATCTGCAAGGTATTATGGAATCTAATATTTACGGTAATTCTTTTATGACCCTGATCAAATTAGGTTCTGATATCGTGCTGGGAGATACCATAGTAACATCCAATATTTCAACGATTTTCCCGAAGGGTTTTCCCGTTGGCATTGTAACTAAACTCATCGAAGAACCAGACAAGACCCACATGACCGCCCAGATATCAACTTTCACCAAGCCCGCCAGTATGGATCAGGTAATTATATTATTCTGTAAGAAGGATACAAGCTATGAACAAGAACTCGATGTTGATAGAAGTGAATGGTAAACAATACAAAAGAATTCCGATTAAGACCAAAATTCTTACAGCGGAAGATAATATGTTGAACATTATCCGCTTAAAAACAAAAAGCATAATACAAGAAAAAGACATAATCTCTATCAGTGAAAGTCCTCTTGCCATTACTCAAGGAAGAGCTATTCCCGTGAAAGATATTAAAGTAAGTATACTGGCAAATGTTTTGTGGCGTTTTGTTTCCAAAGTAGAATATGGTATCGGGTTACGTTCTCCCACCAGCATGCAATGTGCAATAGATGAAGTAGGTAACTGCAGAATGTTGTGTGCAGCATTTATCGGTGGTTTAGCCCGGCTGATAGGAAGACGCGGGAAAGGTGATTTTTATCGTATTGCCGGTAAACAGGCTGCCCTTATCGACGCTGCTACTACTTCTCCTGTTCCACCTTATAAAAACTGTGTAATAAAAGGTCCCAAATATCCTGAAATCGAAGCTCAAAAAATAAAGGATTCGCTGGGAAATGAATGTGCTGTAATGGACATCAATGATATCGGTGGCTGTTGGATGGTAGGAGGTAGTAACGGGATCGATAAAAAATTTATGGAAGAGGTAATGAAAGATAATCCGCAGGGCCAGGGAGCAGAACTTACTCCAATATGCCTGATACGTGAGGTAAAATGAGGATATTGAAATATCTCGTACTTGGTATACTGCTTCTCTATTTCCAGATCATGCTCGCACCTAAATTTG
Source organism: Candidatus Cloacimonadota bacterium (assembly GCA_014382915.1). GTDB lineage: Bacteria > Cloacimonadota > Cloacimonadia > Cloacimonadales > TCS61 > JACNIV01. The sequence continues at coordinate 3,052 of JACNIV010000017.1, forward strand.
CACTTTATGGCATTATACCCAATTTTTTTCTTGCTTACCTGGTTTATCTGAACATCAGGCAAGATAGAAAGATTGTTTTACCAATTGCATTTCTGCTGGGTTTAGCTCTTGATCTTACTTATCCTTCTTTGTTGGGCATGAACACCTTTGCATTTATTGTTGTTTCTTTATTGATTAATTCTTACCATGAAAATATCAATAAAAGAAGATTTATAATTGTGCTTTTGGGAATAATAGTCGTAAATATTGTTTATTATTTAATTTTTATGTTTTATCATATCATTTCTTCTCTCATATTGCCCAGGTTTTTCCTGTTGGCAATGTTCGCTGTATTTTTCAATACAATTTTCACAACGATCACTCTTTACTTGTTCATTATTGCAGAAAAATTCAGGTTTACTATTAATGTATAGCGGGCAGCAAAAACCATTGCTCCTTAATTACACCCTGATCAGTGTTTTCCTAATTCTTTTTTTATCTATTTTTAAATTACAGATCATAGAGAGCACTAAATACACTACCATTGCCGAAAAGAATTTCGTAAGAATAAAAACCTTATTTCCTATCAGGGGTGAGATTTATGATAGAAAATACAGGGCGATTGTCTTGAACAAACCATCTTATAATCTTTATATTTCGCTTAATAAAATCCAGGACAGAAAGCAAGTAACGGAATTTATCAGCCAGAACTTTGATTTAAGCCTGGATGAGATCAATAAAATAATTTACGATAATAGATTTCGGCTGTATAAAGATGTACTAATTGTACAAAATATTAGTTTCGGAAAAATGGTTAAAATTTCCGAGCAGATGAATTACTATCCTTCGCTTTCTCTTAAAAGTGAAAAAATCAGACATTATCTATATAATAATCACTTCACCGGATACACAGGTAGAATAAACGAGAATGAGTATACAAAATATAAAGAACAGGGTTATTCTATAAACAGCTATATTGGTAAAAGCGGGTTAGAAAAATACTATGAAGACCTGTTGCGTGGTAAGAATGGTTACCAGTTACTACAGGTGGATGCAAGTGGACAGAACCTGCAGTTCTTTAAGCACAACCTTGACAAACCACCTGTCAATGGCACCAGTATGATCCTGACTATCGATAACGATCTACAGTATTATATCAGTTCAATTTTTCCAAAAGAAAAGAATGGAGCTATTGTTGTGATGGACGTAAAAACCGGGGGTATTTTAGCTTATGTGAGCAAACCGGATTTCAATCAAAATATTTTCAGCGAAAATTTAACTACTGAGCAATGGAACGATATCATAAATGATCCTGCTAAACCCATGCTGGACCGCATTATTCATGGTACTTATCCACCGGCTTCGGTTTTTAAACTCATAATGGCAACCCTGGCTTTAGAAGATGAAGTTATCAACGAAAAAACCAAACTTACTCGATGTGAAGGTGGAATGTGGTTCGGAAATCGTTATTTCAAATGCTGGTGGGAAAAAGGACATGGTCGTCTGAATGTATTGGATGCTATAAAGTATTCTTGTGATGTCTTTTTCTATGATCTTTCCACACAATTTTCATTGGAACAAATAAATAACTTCACCAAAGAGAATATGCTTACAATTAGAACAGGAGTTGATCTGCCTGGTGAACGAAATGGTTTTTTCCCAACCAGAAAATGGTACAAAGATAATTATGGAAAATATGTTGGTATCATCGGGCATAAGGTAAATTTAGCTATCGGGCAGGGTGAAGTATTGGTTACACCGTTACAGATATGTGCCTATTATGCAGCTCTGGGTAATAATGGAAAGTGGATAAAACCGCATCTACTTACAAAAACAATAACCGGTACTGAATCTAACTACATTCAGCCGGAAATCAGACAGCTTCCTGTTTCACAAAAAAACATGGCATTAATACAAAAGTCACTGTTCAATGCTGTAAATGAAAGCTATGGGACTGGCGTAGCTGCCAGTCTTAGCAATGTATCTGTTTTTGGAAAGACCGGTTCAGCTGAAAATCATATGGGCAAGAAAACACACTCCTGGTTTGCCGGATATGCCAGGCAAGATGAATTTGAAATTGCATTTGTTGTTTTCCTGGAAAATGCCGGACATGGTGGAAGTATTTCTGCGCCTATTGCCAGAAAGATCATTCAATATTATTATAATCTGGAAAAATCATGAGAGAATTCGACTGGGTAACATTACTTCTGCTGGTTATGCTGCTTACATGTGGTATTATTGCGATCTATTCAGCTTCTACCACCCAAATAGGAAATGATTTTCAGACAGAAAATTATTATCTTAAACAGATAATCTGGATTATTATTGCCTTTATTATTACATTTTTAATTATACGAACTCCATACAGTGTAATCGAAATAATGATACCACCAGCTTATATTATATCGATCATGTTGTTAATAATTGTACTGTTCATGCCAGAGATAAAAGGTTCTCAACGTTGGATCCCGCTGGGTCTTTTCAATTTTCAACCCTCAGAATTAGCTAAACTTACTACTATTTTATTAGTAACTAAGCTTATTTCCAAACCTCATATCACTAACTGGCAGATCATTTCACGTTCTTTTATAATTTTTCTTATCCCGATAATTTTAATATTTCTTGAACCCGATCTGGGTACTTCACTCTGTTTAATAGTTAGCTTTTTTGTCATCCTGACTGCTTCAGATATTTCGGCTTTTTATATCATTCTCATCATTAGCCCACTGATAAGTATTATTGCTTCATTTTCACTTATTATATTCATTATTTATATTCTAATTCTTATTTACATTTTATTTAAAACAAATCTTGATAAAATAATCATAGGTTTTGCTGTAGTTTTGAATACTTTTTTCTTTTTAATTACACCCTTCATCTGGAACAGCTTGAAAGAATACCAGCAAAATCGTATTCTCACATTCATCGATCCGATGCGTGATCCTTTTGGAGCAGGTTATCAGATCATTCAGTCACGGATAGCCATAGGTTCGGGTGGATTCTGGGGTAAGGGATTTCTCATGGGTACTCAAAAGAATCTGAATTTCCTGCCAGAGCATCATACAGACTTCATATTTTCTGTGATCGGTGAAGAATTTGGATTTTTAGGTTGCGCAATTATTTTGCTAATCTATTTTTTGTTCTTGTATAGAATTGTAAGAAAAATAAATATGTTAAAAAGAAAGGAATTCAGATTTGCTGCCATTGGAATTCTGGCATATTTGACTTTTCAGATCTTTATAAATATCGGAATGAATATCGGTATCGTGCCAACAACAGGCATTCCGTTACCGTTCATTAGTTATGGTGGTTCCAATTTGCTGATAAATATCCTGGCAATTGGACTCGTGTTGAAATTCCTGAATGAAAGAAGTATTTTTGAATAGGAGTAAATATGAAAAAGTTAATCATAGGCGTAATCGTAATATTAACCAGTTGTTATTTTGGTTCGATAATGCGCTTTTCCGAGAAAGATATAGGTGACACAGTAAACACTGTAATCAATCCCAGCTTTGAAGACGGAGACTATAATTTTGAAACTTTACCTGAAGAATGGATGGTGCTGAATGATGCAGCCGAAAAAATATTCTGGGATAACAATTATAGGTGTACAGGTTCAAAAAGTTTGCGGATTGAGTATCCAGATGACAATATCAACATTATTTCCGATGCCTTTCCAATAAATCCGGAATACGTTTACTATTCACGCTGTTTCCTGCGGACTAATTACCGATCCAACCATTCGGTGGTGATCAGATTTCTTGCTTTTAATGCTAAGGGTAAAAGAGTGAATAAATTCAGCAACAAAGGATATCCAAAAGAAGACTGGACCCAGATCGACTTGACCTCCGGATTTCTAAACAGTACTGCCAGATTTGGTAGAATAATTATTTCCATACCCAAAAAGCCCGATAAGATCTTCTGGATTGATGATGTAGAAAGTTATAATGTTTATAAAATTCAAAAATAGATGGAGGAAGAATGGCAAAAGAGAAGTATCTTTATGAACGTAAAAAATTCTGTGTTCCTGTTACAAAAGCCGAACCCTTAAATTCTATCCAGTTCATTATTAATGATTTCATGAAAAAGAAGATTACTTTTTGTATAGACGGCAAAGGCGAGACATGGGAGATCTGGCGGCATGTGGATGACGGTGATAGCGACAAGATCAAGAAGACAGGAACTCCGATAAAACCTAAATATCTTTATGTGGAGGGTGAAGAAATAAAAGAGTTCGAACTTACCTAATTTTTTATATTTTATTTGAAGTAATTATTCTGGCATCTCATTCGAGGTGCTTTTTGCAATAAAATCTCCTGATTAAAAGTTATCCTGATTTTCTTCAATCCATTTTTCTGCCGAGAAAGCTGCCGTAGCTCCATCGGAAGCAGCAGTTACGATCTGACGTAAAACTTTGTGCGTAACATCACCAGCAGCATAAACACCCGGAATTTCTGTGTGCATGGTTTCATCTGTCTTAATAAAATTCTGTTTATCAAAATCAACTCTGGATTCTACCAGTTCACTACTGGGGATAATACCCACGAAAATGAAAACACCGTCAAGCGGTAGTTCGCTGGTTTTTTTTGTTTTTTTATTAAACATTAAAAGGGTTTCTACGAAGTCGCTACCCTGGATTTCCTGCACTACAGAGTCCCATATTATTTCTATTTTTTTATTAGCTAATACTCTTTCCTGCAAAATTTTTACGGCTCGCAACTGGTCTCTGCGATGAATAATGTAAACCTTACTGGCAAATTTTGTAAGGAAAATAGCTTCTTCTACAGCCGAATCTCCACCACCTATCACAGCAACTACTTTATCCCTGTAAAAAGCGCCGTCGCAAGTGGCACAATAAGAAACACCCCA
>JACNIV010000018.1 GCA_014382915.1 Candidatus Cloacimonadota bacterium
GACCGATTGAGCTTTGATATGAATGAATCGGATTCCTATGCACTGGAGGAAGCAGTTCTTATTAAAGAAAAATTTGGTGGTACAATAACTGTAATTTCTCTGGGTCATCAAGATACAGAGGATACTCTGCGTATAGCTTTAGCAAAAGGTGCAGATAATGCGATCAGGATAAAAGCAGAAGATTTTGACGAGCTTGACGGATATAAAACAGCACAGATCCTTAAATCTGCAATTAGTGATTTAAATTATGATCTGATTTTCACCGGATGTATAGCTACAGATGATGCTTATTCCCAGGTTGGTGTTACACTTGCTGAACTATTAGATATTCCTCATGCTTCTCTTGTTATAAATATCGAGACTTCAGAAAAAAGAGCTCATGTTCATAGAGAACTTGAAGGTGGTTTGACGGAACATCTCGATATTTCACTGCCTGCTTTATGCACCATTCAAACTGGTATAAATGAACCCCGGTATGCTTCTCTGATTGCGATCAGAAGAGCAGCAAAAAAAGAGATCAAAGTTATTGGACAGGAAGAAATTGAAAAAGAAAATCTACTACTTAACACTCAAATCGAAGAGCTATTCATTCCACCCAAAACAAAAGAAGTAGAATTTCTCACTGGAAGTCCTGCCGAATCTGCATCTAAACTTGCTAAGATATTTAAAGAAAAAGGTTTGATATAACGGAGGTAGAAATGTCTGAAATATTTGTACTTATAGAACATCGTCAGGGGAAAATCAGGGATATTAGCTTTGAACTGCTGAGTTGCGGTAGAAAGCTTGCAGAAAAAACGAACTCCAACCTTACTGCATTAATTCTTGGACACAATACAGAAAATCTCGTGGAAAAAATCAAATCACAGGCACATCGTATTCTTGTTATTAATAGCAAAGTTTTTAAAGATTTTAACTCCGAATCCTATCAATTAGCGCTTTTCGATATACTAAAAAAAGCAAATCCTTTCATCACTTTAATGGGTAATACAGCTTTCGGAATGGATATTTGTCCTGCTCTTGCCACTCAATTAGAAATACCTTTCACTACAGATTGCCTTGATATCGATGTTGTTGATAATAAAATAACAGTTACCCGGCAAGTGTATGATGGAAAGCTCAATGCAAAAGTTACAGTTCGAGATAATCCTTCGTATTTATTTACTGTGAGAGCCGGTTGTTTCCCAGCAGAGGAAAGTAATCTGAAAACTGAGATCGCAAATATCGATACTTCTGTTACTGAACCTGATTATCGCAAATTCGTGGAATATATAGAAGCTCCTGCTGGCGATGTAGATATTACTAAATCGGATGTTGTTATTGCTATTGGCAGAGGAATAAAAGAACAGGAAAATATGGCAATGGTAGAAGAATTCGCTGATGCAATCGGTGGTGTTGTAGCATGTTCCAGACCGATCGTGGATGCTGATTGGCTTCCCAAAGACAGACAGGTAGGTTCATCCGGTAAGACGATCAAACCCAAATTATATATTGCTATAGGTATTTCAGGTGCTTTTCAACATGTTTCCGGAATGAAGGGAGCTGAAACCATAATTGCAATCAATAAAGACCCAAATGCCCCGATATTTAATGAAGCGGATTATGGTATAGCTGATGATCTATTCAAAGTTTTACCTGTTCTGAAAGAAAAGGTGATGGAGTTAAAATAAAACTTGAAGAAAATTGGAGTTTTTGTTTGTCATTGTGGTAGAAATATTAGCTCAACTGTCAATATCGGCGAGGTTGTTGAGGAAATAAAAAAATATCCCGGAGTTGCTTTTTGCACAGATTATAAATATATGTGCTCAGATCCGGGGCAGGATTTAATTAAAAAAAACATAAAAGAAAAAAAACTGGATGGCATAGTTATAGCAGCTTGTTCCCCATCTTTGCATGAATTAACTTTCAGGAATACTGCGGAGAAAGCGGGTCTAAATCCCTATCTTACTGAAATCGCTAATATAAGAGAACAATGCAGTTGGGTTCATTCAGAAATAAAAGAAGCAACTCCTAAGGCAATCAGTATAATTGGATCGATAATTGAAAAAACAAAGCTAAATGAATCTCTATCTCCAGTAAAAGTTAAAGTAAACCCAAAGGTTCTGATAATCGGTGGAGGTATTGCAGGTATTCAGGCATCACTCGATGTTGCCAATTCCGGTCACAAAGTGATCCTGATAGAAAAAAGCCCTTCTATCGGGGGACGTATGGCTCAGCTATCAGAAACTTTTCCAACCCTGGATTGTTCTCAATGTATATTAACTCCCAAAATGGTTGAAGTATCCCAAAATGAGAATATCAATTTACATGTTTATTCAGAATTAGAAGAAATCTCCGGAAGCGTTGGAAATTTCAAAGTAAAAATCAGAAGAAAGGTATCTTGCATAGATAATAGTAAATGCACCGGCTGCGGAATTTGCAGTGAAAAATGCCCGGTGAGTGTAGATTCAGAATTTGATGAAGGTATGGGAAAAAGAAAAGCTATCTATACCCCATTCCCGCAAGCTATTCCCAATAAACCTGTTATTGATAAAGAAAATTGCACTTACTTTTTGAAAGATGGAAAGTGTGGAGTATGTCAAATCGTGTGCTCTCTGAATGCTATTGATTTCAAACAAAAAGATGAAATATTCGAAGAAGAAGTGGGTGCTGTTATTGTTGCCACAGGATATGAACTCTATCCAATGGAAAACATGATCGAGTATGGAGCAGGAAAATACCCGGATGTTGTAAATGGATTACAATTTGAAAGATTACTCTCTGCTTCAGGACCTACTCAGGGTGAAGTTCTACGACCGTCCGATAATAAAATTCCAAAAAGAATAGCTTTTATTTCCTGCGTTGGCTCCCGTGATCCTGAACATCATCTTCTATTGTTCAAAGGTTTGTTGCATGTATATGGTCAAACATGCCCTACTTTATAAAGAACATGTCCCGGATGGCGAAGCTATTGTTTTCTCCATAGACATCAGAACCGGCGGAAAAGATTATGAAGAATTCATAACCAGAGCAAAAGAAGAAGGAAATATTTTATACATCAGGGGAAAACCAGCGAGAATAATCAAGCAGGGAGACGATCTGGTGGTCTGGTGCATTAACACTCTAACAGGAAAACAACTTCGTGTAAAATGTGATATGGTAGTTCTATCAATGTCGATGGTTCCTTCATCCGGAGCATTGGATCTGGCAAAAGCATTAAGAATACATACAAATGTTCATGGATTCTTTTCCGAAGCTCACCCGAAATTACGTCCAGTGGAATCTTTAGTTCCGGGTTTTTTCTTAGCAGGCACAGCACAGGGACCCAAAGACATTCCGGATACGGTTTCGCAGGCATCGGGTGCTGCGGCAAAAGTTCTGACTCTTTTTTCCAGTGACGAAATTTCACATTCACCGATCATAGCATGTGTGAATGAAGATCTATGTTCAGGTTGTGGTATTTGTGTGGCAACCTGTCCTTATGATGCCAGGGAAATGGATGAGAGAAAAAAAATAGTTTCTGTGAACGAGATTCTCTGTGAAGGTTGCGGAGCTTGTATTAGCGCCTGTCCTTCAGGAGCTTCACAGCAAAAAAATCTGACTGATAACCAGATAGATAATATGATAAGTGTACTCTTACATTCCAACGCAGAAGCATTGGAACGAGAATGATAATGTAATTAATTGAGGATAAACTTGAAAGATAAAAAAAATCTTACAACCGAAATTAATCCTGAGATAAGAGATATTCTTATCGAAATGGGAGCTGAGGATATTTATAAATGTTATCAATGCGGGAAGTGTACAAGTGTTTGTCCCTGGTTTCAGGTTGAAATTTACGATTATCCTGTGTTCAAGTTTTCTCTTGAAACAGCTCTGGGAGCAGTTGCCAGTAGTGAGGATAAAAAAGAACTGGAAAAAGAAATCGACCTGATCTATCGCTGTGTTGGTTGCGAAGCTTGTCTTGATCAATGCCCACATGGTATAAGCACCTCCAATATTCTGCGGGCTGCCCGCCGTCTTCTGGTAGATTTTGATTCCTATCCGGATACTTTAAAATCTACAGTACAAAAAACACATAACGTAGGAAATCCTTTTGGTGAACATAGAGAGAACAGAGCAGATTGGGCAAAAGGTTTAAATGTACCCGATTTTCAACAAGGAATGGAATATTTATATTTTCCTTGTTGCCTGCCCGCATATGAAACCAGAAATCAGAAAGTAGCTCAAGCCACAGTTGGAATCTTACAGAAATGTGAAGTATCATTTGGAATTCTGGGAGTAAAAGAAACCTGCTGCGGAGAAGTAATCAGGAGAATTGGAGCAGAAGATATTTTTAGAGAAGCTGCCAAAGCCAATATTAAAGAATTTAATAATTCAGGTGTAAAAAAAGTACTAGTCACTTCTCCTCATTGTTTTACTACTTTCAAAAACGAATATCCTGATTTTGGTGCAGATTTTGAAGTTCTGCACACTACACAATATTTTTCACATCTTATTGACACAGAAAAATTAAAGATCAATAAAAGCTTTAACAAGAAAGTAGTTTATCATGATCCATGTACCTTAGCACGTAAAAATAATATCTATGAGGAACCAAGAAATATTCTTAAGGGCATTCCTGGGCTCGAATTCCTTGAAGTAGAAAATTTTAATCGTAATTTAAGTTTGTGTTGTGGAGCAGGAAGTGGCGGTTTATGGCTGGAATGGGAAAAGGAAGAGCGTATTGTAAATGTACGCCTTAAACAATTGATGGATACTGGAGCGGACATCATTGCAGTAGCCTGTCCTTATTGCCTGCAGATGTTTGAAGAGACTTTAAAATCGATGAATGCTGATATCAAAGTTATGGATATTTCCGAGATACTTTATGAATGCTTATAATCCTTAAGGAACTGAATATCTAAATGGATTTATTACACAGATTTCTAAAAGGTGAAGAACCAGCAATAGCTCGTGTAATTACTAAAATCGAAAATGGTACTGATCCCAAACTTCTTGAAGAGATTTTTCCCCATACAGGAAATGCTTATTATATAGGAATTACTGGTCCTCCCGGTGCAGGGAAATCTTCACTTGTAAATGCGATAGTTCCAAAATTATTAGAAAATAATAAAAAAGTGGGGATCATTGCAGTTGACCCCACGTCACCCTTTTCCGGTGGAGCATTACTTGGCGACCGCATTCGTATGAATGATCTTGCATTGAATGAGAATGTTTTTATCCGGAGTATGGCTACGAGGGGAAGCTTGGGTGGCTTAGCTTCCAAAACAAAAGATGTGGCTCTTGTTCTCGATGCAGCCGGTATGGATTATATTGTGATTGAAACAGTTGGTGTGGGACAGATGGAATTGGATATTGCTCAGGTTTGTGATACAACTGTTGTTGTATTAGTTCCTGAATCCGGTGATGCAATCCAGGCAATGAAAGCTGGTATTCTGGAAGTTGCAGACATATTGGTTGTTAATAAAGGTGATCGGTCTGGAGCTGATAGATTAATTCTGGAGATGAAATTTGCCTTTGAACTGAGAGCACATAACACTGATTGGCATTATCCGATTTTAAAAATTACAGCAATCGAAAACATTGGAATCGATGAACTTGTATCCACTATTAAATCTCACAAAGAACATCTTGAAAAAAGCGGAAAGCTCGAAATAGAAAGAAAAAATAAATTAGTAATAAGAGTAAATGAATTAATCGAAGAAAGAATAAAATCTCATCTGCATGAATATGTAATAGATCAAAAACAACTAAAAAAAATGATAGACAAAGCATACGAGCGTAAAATAACTCCTCAATATATTATAGATGAAATTGCAAAGAAGATTTTTTAGATAAAGGAGGTCTGATGAGCAAAGACAACTGGAAAGAAAAATTTTCAAAATTAAAAGAAAGAGATATTAATTTCTCTAATCTTTCAAAAATTAAAATAAATCCGTTATACACTCCCGATGATAATAAAAATTTTGATTATGAAAAAGACCTAAGTTATCCGGGAGAATATCCTTTTACTCGTGGAGTTTATCCTAATATGTACCGCGGTAGACTCTGGACAATGCGTCAATTTTCCGGATTCGGAACTCCAAAAGATACTAATAATCGTTACAAATATCTCTTAAAACACGGTCAGACCGGTTTGTCTGTGGCATTTGATTTTCCAACTCTTTACGGTAGAGATTCCGATGATCCAATTGCTCATGGTGAAGTTGGTAAATGTGGAGTTGCAATTGATACTCTAAGAGATATGGAAATCCTTTTTGATAAAATTCCACTCGATAAAATCTCTACATCGATGACCATAAATCCACCGGCAGCAATGCTTCTGGCAATGTATATCGTGGTTGGTGAAAAACAGGGAGTCCCGAAAGAAGTCCTAACCGGTACAATCCAGAATGATATGCTTAAGGAATATCAAGCTCAAAAAACCTGGATCTATCCTCCTGAACCTTCAATGAGAATTATTACCGATATCCTCTCATATTGCTCTGAAAATGTTCCTAAATGGAATACGATCTCTATTTCCGGCTATCACATCCGCGAAGCTGGTTCTACAGCACTTCAGGAACTTGCTTTCACACTTGCAAATGGCTTTACTTATGTTGATTATGGAATAAATAAAGGTCTTCCTGTGGATACATTCGCTCCTCGTTTATCCTTCTTTTTCAACTCCCATTTAGACTTTTTTGAAGAAATTGCCAAATATCGGGCTGCTCGTCGAATCTGGGCAAAATTGATGAAAGATAAATATCATGCTCAAGATCCGAAATCATATCTCGTCAGATTCCATACTCAAACTGCCGGATGCAGTCTGACAGCACAACAACCTGAGAACAATATCATACGAACTGCATTTCAGGGTTTAGCTGCCGTTTTAGGCGGAACTCAATCACTTCATACAAACTCAATGGATGAAACTTATGCTCTTCCTACTGAAAAAGCTGTAAAAATCGCTCTAAGAACTCAACAATTAATCGCTTATGAAACAGGTGTTCCCAACACGATCGATCCTTTGGGTGGTTCTTATTATGTGGAAGCTTTAACAGATGAACTGGAAAAACTAACTTTTGAATATTTTGATAAAATCGAAATTCTTGGCGGTGTTGTTCCGGCAATCGAGAAAGGATTCTTTCAGAGAGAAATCTCCCGAAGTGCCTATGAATACCAAAAAGCATTGGAAAGAAAAGAAAAATATCACGTAGGTGTTAATATCTTTGAAGAAAAAGAAAATGTTGAGATCGAGCTTCTGAAAATTCCAGAGAAAGTAGAAATCGACCAAAATAAATCACTAAAAAATGTTAAGCAGGAAAGAAACAATTCAAAAGTTAAAGAAACTTTGATCAAACTTCGAGATGCTGCTGAAAGTAAAGAAAACCTGATGCCCAGAATATTGGATTGTGTTCGAGAATATGCTACGCTTGGAGAAATGTGTGGAACTTTGAAAGAGGTGTTTGGAATTTATAAAGAACCCATCATCTTCTAGATGGAGGAATAATGGAAAAAAAAATTAGAATTTTAATCGGTAAACCTGGTCTTGACGGTCATGATAGGGGAGCAAAAGTAATTGCTGCAGCACTTCGAGATGCAGGCTTTGAAGTAATTTATACCGGACTTCACCAACTTTCGGAAAGTATCGTGGAAGCAGCAATCCAGGAAGATGTAGATATAATTGGTCTTTCAATACTATCTGGAGCTCACATGACAATCTTTCCAAGAGTACTTGAACTTCTGAAACAAAAAAATGCTGAGCATATAATTGTGATCGGTGGAGGAATTATACCCGAAGAAGATATAAAAAGACTATTGAAAATGGGAGTTAAAAGAATCTTCACACCGGGAGCACCTACTAGTGAAATCGTTGACTATATTAAATCTATAATTCATTAAAAAATAGAGAGGAAAAGAGATGGTAAAG
>JACNIV010000019.1 GCA_014382915.1 Candidatus Cloacimonadota bacterium
GTCATCAACGAGAGATAACAGATATTTCTTTGTTCCATCTCTGGAAATATCGACCTTAATTATTTCAGGAAGGAAATTTTCGAATTTAGTAGAAAGCTCTTCCCTCAGGCTTGGTGGCAGGGTGCTCATTTTACAAAAATCCATTTCGTGGTTGTTGTATATCCAATTCAAGATCTGGTTTACACGATACTTTTTCTCGTCGGGCAGGCATTTTTTTAATTCACCTGGAAGAAGTTCAAGAATGTGCTTTTTCATTTTTGCCGGTTTCTTTTGCCTTCTTGAATTCATCTAAAGTAAGAATGATCCTCTCTTCATTTTCCGAGATCAAGTTCACACGGTTGTTATAATAATCGTTTTTATCAACGTACATTCTCTGATCTTTATAAGATATTACTTCTCCCAGTTCAGGAAAATTCTCTGATTTTTCCAGATAGAAGTTTTCTTCGTAATGCAGGCAGCAAAGCAACCTGCCACATGGTCCGGAAATTTTGGAAAGATTACTGAGCAGATTCTGGTCTTTTGCCATTTGAATGGTTACCTGGTTAAATTTTTTGAGAAATGAAACACAACAATACATCTTTCCGCAAATACCAAATCCTCCTAAACGTCTGGCATCTTCCCTGCCGGATGACTGATGAAGTTCGATGCGGGTTTTGAACTCGGTAGCCAACTCCCGTACAAATTCCCTGAAATCGATGCGACCATCTGCAGAGAAAAAGAACGTTAACTTATTACCATCAAGCTGATAAATTGCTTCCAGCAGTTTCATTTGAAAGGGTTGATGCTCTAATATCTCCAGAAATTTTACTTTAGTCTCCTGTTCCTTCTTCTTTACTATTTCTAATTGTTTCAGATCTTCTTCGGTTGCAATTCGAAGGATTTTGTTGATCTCACCCTGATTACTTTTTTCAATCAGATCATCATCCAGTACAGCGCAATTGTTGACCCTACCAATATCTTCTCCACGTTCTACTTTTACCACAACGTCTAGATCGGGTGATAATTCAAGTTCCTTATTATTTATAAAATATCCGACCTTCTCGGAACGGAATACAACTTCCACAAATTCCTTCATTATATCCTCATTTATCAATAATATATAAGGGTTCTGCAAAATGAAAAAAGGCTGTCTTTCTGAGGAAATCTTCGAAGTATTTCCTCACGAAGAATCCGTCCGAGCCGGACACAGTCCCATTATAAGCGGAGATCCTTCCAGAGAACAACGTGCAAGATTCGTCAGGATGACAAAAAACACTCTATTTTGCAGAACTCACTATTATGTAGGGAGTATATACTCCTCACAAAATTCTATTCGAAACCTATTTTACGGATATTTCTGTAAAGCTCTTTTTCATTAACTGTTAATTTCAATTTACGGCGTTTTTTCACTATCTCTGCTGTTTCCAGGAATTCATCCTCAATGTATTCACTCAAGTTAGAAGCATGTCCCCAGCTAAAAGATGGAATAAAATCCGTTATCAATTCTCTGCCAAAAAGATTGCATCCCACACCGATAACAGTGCCGGTGTTAATGGTGGAATTAATGCCGGTTTTTGTATGATCACCTATAAATGTACCAACAAACTGGCTACCGGAATCGATCTTCTTGCCTTCCGCACAGAAATAAACCGCTACATTTTTATAATTATTTTTCAAGTCACTGTTATTTGTATCGGCACCGATGTTCACCCATTCTCCCAGGTAGCTATGTCCCAGGAATCCGTCGTGCTGTTTATTTGTATAAGCTTGGAAAATGGTTCCTTCCACTTCACCGCCGATCTTGCATACAGGTCCTACTGATGTTCCTTCATATATTTTTGCACCTGCTTTGATGGTAGAATTCTTTCCGATATATACGGGACCAATTATCACCGAATTAGCCATGATCTTCACATTTTCATCCAACACCACAGGTCCTTTTGTAGCATCGATGATAACCCCCGGCATTATATCAGCCTTTTCTCCGATCCAGACATTATAGGGATTGATAACTGTAACGCCGGGTTCAGTTCCAAACAAATTATCTTTTTCATAAAAGAAATCCCTGAAATCACGCTTTATGTATGCCGCATTTTCTTTTATGAACTCCCAGAGATATTCCCAGGTATATTTTTTTTCTACCTCGATTTTTTTCTGTTTCATAAAAAGGTCGTGTATATCTTCGGCTAACATTTTTCCAGCTTTGGGAATCAGCCTTGCAGCCAGAATTGTATTCTCATGGAACAAACAACTATTCAGTGATAGCTTCTTAATCTTCTTCGTAATGTTTTCATCCACCTTCAACCTGCTGTTGATGAAGATCGTATCTTCTGCGGTAAGTTTATTCACCTGCCATTTCTTATGTCTTTCACGGTATATCTTTTCCAGGATAGATGAGATGATAATATTCGTTTCCTGTAAACCAAAATAGGACAAAATCCTTTGCCTGAGCTTGAGAATACCTACTCGCAGATCCCCGGTAGAACGGGTAAGAGTTATCGGAAAGAAATTACTCCAGGAGCTATCATCGAAAAGAATATATTTCATCTACTCCCCCATTTATTTTGTTAAATCGATTATTTTGGGTTTAACATCCTTAAATTTTGGCATTGCCATTCCCAGGTTGGCATTAATATAAGTGGGGTCACATATTATATATTCATCTTCGTGGAAGATGATATAATCTCCGGCTATTTTGTCTCCAAATTTTACTGCCGTGGAAATATGCCCCGGATAATCAAGACCCAGAACATCAAGTTGAAGCAATTGTCTGATCAGATAGGAAAAAATAATTGAGCGATCTTCACAGTCGGAATAAGGATAGAACAGGGTTTCATCTCCAAAGAAGCTTTTTTCCTCCCCAAATTGGTCACCATCGGTTTTATATTCAAAAGCAGTCTGCACAAAACGTAATAGCACATTCGCAGCTTCCGCTTCTGTTTTTCCATCCAGAACCGGTTTCAAGCCCACAGAAAGTGAATAAGTAGCTTCAGGAGAAAGAGGTGCATTGAAGTACACTTTCAGGCTCGTTTGCGGGTAATTCTTAAAAAATTCCGCAGCATTTTGATTGTATTTTACCGGGATCTTGTATACCACACCCTCGTATGTGAAGCTAAGTTCTTTCTCAACCAGTGCTGTTTTTACTTTCGGACTTTCTGTAATGCTCAAATCGATCAGATCGTCCGCATCGGGGTATTTTCCGTCGTATGTACTGATAGAAATTTTCAGGGTTTGCTTCTTATCGAATGAGACCGTATAGAATTTTTTTTCATCAACCATTATGTACGACACACCGAACATTTTGTTTTTACAGGGTAGCAGCAGGAATACATTCTCCCCGCTGAAACCCACCTTCGATTCATAACCGGATTTGGTGAGCATGAACCAGAGAAAAAGATTGGTAAGATCGTGTGAATCATTCGTGATCTCTTTGCCGATCTCATTCAAAAGTAAACAGTAACCCCAATCGTTCAAGCTCAGCTTTGTCCTGAACTCCTGAAGCTGTTGCAGAAAGGTTTCATATTCGGTATTACTGGCAACATACCAGAAATTTGCAATATTCTTCTGATTGATGGGTTTATCCAGTTGCACACTTAAAGAATCCTGATAATTGATCTCGATAGGTAATCCCAGGAAATTAACATCCACTCGGGGTCCTTCCCCGAGGTTTACATAAACCATACTCTCTTTTTCTTCCTGTTCTTCCACTTGAATATTAATTTTTTCTACTTTGACTTCTTCCGCTTTTTTAGGTTCAGGGAATTCAATATCTTTCACTTCTGCCACAGGAGCTTCCACCGGTTTGGGTGTTTCATCCTGAATTTCACCCTTGAACGCCTTGAAGCTTTCCCAGTTTTTTTCCAGGAACTCCACAAATGCTTTATCCTGCTCACTTTTATACTGCCGCAAAACCTGTTTCTGGGTTTCTTTCCAGTTATCGAAATCATCCTGACCAAATAATAAACTTGATATCGAAAAAATAAGAACCATTGATACAAAAAAAGCGCATATCCTTCTCATAAGACCCTCCATATTTGTTATTTTTTCCACGAAAAAATATTCAACGCTTCCAGCATTGCTACCAGGATAAAATATACAGGTTGCAATATAAACCAGAGCGGATAAAATTTCAACCTGTTTTTTTCTTCACCGAATTTTTTATAACCCAGTCTAAGGAAACTGAGTTCAAAGATTACACGCAGGATTACTATTCCCACGGCTAACCACCAGTATTTAAATACAACTGCAAAAGGTAGAACTACAACAAAAAAAGTAGAAACCAGGTAAACATAAAATTCCGGATTCAGTATGGTTTGCCACTTCATATTGGAAGTCCAGCGGCTGCGTTGACTAAGAAGCTGCGACCAGTTTTCAATAGATTTTGTGTATACAAAACTGTGAGGAGAATAGGCAAATTTCACCTTCATACCTGCTTTCCTGAAAAGCTGCATCAGGTTAACATCATCACCGGAAACCAGATGTTTGATCTTTATAAACCCACCAACTGCATAAAAAGCTTCTTTTTTGTAAGCGATATTCTGACCCGAACAGGAAAAATATTTTCCGGAAGAAATTGCCCCGGCAGCAGCAGCAAACATAGCCAGGAAATCAAAATGCTCAAATTTATGGAGCAGTCTGGCTTTCCCCCAGTCTGTTACTTTAGTCTGGGAGAGTCCAACCACCATATCATTATCATTAAAACAGGCAACCATCGCTTTAAGCCATTGTTTTCCCACCAGGCAATCGGCATCGGTAGAAACAATGATATCACCGGTACTATTTTCTATTGCCTGGGAAAGTGCATTTTTCTTGGGTGAAATCACTTTTTCTCGATTTTGAATATTTATCAACTTTACATTTTCCCATTTCTTAGAAAATTGTTCCACTACTTTTGCTGTGTCATCGCTCGATCCGTCATTGGCAACGATAATCTCAAATAATTCGGTGGGATAGTTCTGGTTAACCAGGGCTGTTAAAAGATGTGTAATATTTCTTTCTTCATTCCTTGCCGCAATTACTACAGTAACCCCGGGTCTTCTTGTACTATTGCTATCCTGGGAGGTTCTTAATCCCTTGATGAATAACATTAGGTAATATAAATAAAAACACAGGGAAAACAAGGCAATGATGCTAATTATCTGCAGTATCACTTGTTTATCCTTAACAGGGAATCTATCAGGCTGTCTATCTCATCTTCAGTATCAGTTTCCTTCAGCCAGACAGGTCCTTTCCACAATAGACTGTCCGGACGTGTAACATACTTTTTATTCTTAATTATAGCTGCACCGGTAAGATCGATAGGAGCTGGTTCATGCCTGGGTGACATTACCATGTAATATGGTCGTAAAGTATCGGGATAGGTTGGCTCTAGGATTATCGAATCGGGCCATACATATGCATCTCCACCCATATCTATTACCAATGAATCCATCTCGTTCTCGCGATACATAGTAGGAAAGAAATTATAATTCAAACTATCAGAAAGCAGAGTTGGTTCTGTTCCTGCTATGAATAATTCATCAATTGTTTCTTCATACGGATTTTGGGGAAGAAGTCCTGTTTCTTTGGAAATGGTTACTGTAATAAGACCTTCCGGACGTTCAAACTGCAAGCTGGAACCATCCACTATCGGTTTTCCCTGGCTATTCAGTGGAGAATCCAGTTCAATGGCTTTTTTCATGATGAACGGCCAGGAAGGCAGGGCTGCTACAGCACCGGATTGGTTTTTACCAAGAGTAGTATTATCATCAAAACCAACCCAGATACCAATAGTAAGTTTTTTATTGTACCCAATGAACCAGGCATCGCGAAAGTCATCGGTAGTACCGGTTTTTCCGGCAGCATTCCATTTATAAGTAAGTGATTCTAAAGTTTGATAGCCAGACTGCCAGCGAATACCCACACCTGTACCTTCATTAACCACAGATTGCATCAGATTTGCCATCAGGTAGGCTACCTGTTCATTCACCACACGAATTTTATCGGTAGGGATAGATTCCAGTATTTTACCTTTGCTGTCTTCCACCCGTCGAATATAGATCGGATTTACTCTTTCACCGTTATTGGGGAAAGTGGTGAAAGCAGTTATAAGCTGGTATGGCAGCACTTCCATAGAACCTACACTTAAAGTATAATAAGGATACACAGGAGTAGTAATACCAAAGCGTTCTGCATATTCCATCACCTTGCGCGGATCCAGATCGTAAATAAGTTTAGCTGCATAAATATTGCGTGATTTTGTTAATCCTTCCCGCAACCGGGTATAACCAAAGTTTCTTAATGAATAGTTTCTAATCTTCCAGAACAAAGTATCGCTTTGAATAAAGGAAACAGGTTCATCCTGGATGATAGTTGCGGGTGTATAACCATTTACCAGCGCCGCAGTGTACATAATCGGTTTGAATGAAGACCCGGGTTGTCTTTTAGATTGCATGATACGGTTCAGCTTGCTGTGATTGAAATTCCTGCCGCCGATCATTACCCGCACAAAACCGGTTTCCGGTTCGATGGCAAAAACACCACCCTGCACATAAGGAGTTACAATGTTGATAGTATCACTCGGAAAATCAGCATATTTGAATTCATAATTGTTATTTTCCTCGAATTTAGTCAGATTCATATTCAATACAGAGTCTGCATATTCCTGTAATTCCATATCGAGTGTTGTGTAGATCTTCATTCCCCCTGCGAATAGCTGGGTAGTTCCATATTTATTTTCCAGGATAAGACGGATATATTCGATAAAATAATCTTTCGCTTCGAAATTACCTTTGGATTGGTAAAGCTCGATCTCACTCTCTTTTGCAGCCAGGTAATCTTCTTCTGAAATTACATGTTCTTCGAACATTCTTCCCAGAACAATATTTCTTCTTTGCAACGCACGCTCGGGATACCTGAACGGATAATAAGCACTCGGCAATTGCGGCATTCCTATGAGCAATGCTGCTTCCGGGATGGTTAGCTCACTGGCTGTTTTATTAAAATATTTTGTGGAAGCAACTTCGATGCCGTACAACCCCGGTCCGAATGGTGATTTGTTCAGGTACATTTCCAGGATCTCATCTTTGGAAAAATGCTTTTCAATCCTGATAGCAAGCAGGGCTTCCTTGATCTTTCGAGGAATGGTTTTATCCAAAGACAGGAACATATTCCTGGCTAATTGCTGGGTGATAGTACTGGCTCCCTGGGAGAAATCCATTTTCTTGATATCCATCAGGAGCGCACGGATAAAACCTTTCAGATCCATTCCCCAATGGTGGTAGAAATTCTTATCCTCAACGGCTATTATTCCCTTTGTAAGATATTCGGGAAGATCTTTGAGCTTTGTAAGCTGCCTTTTTTCTACATAGAAAATATGGATGAGGTTATCTTTGCGATCATATACTTCCGAACCTACCTTCATCTCATAACTTTGCAGTTCAGATAAAGGTGGTAATTCCCTGCTGAAATATCGGAATACTCCGAAACCAATTCCTGCGAAAAAACTGATTATAAAACAAAAAATAATAATATTATTAATAACGGATTTCTTCATATTTTTTTACTTAAACCTATCCATAATCTTTTTTGCTAAAAATCCCGTAACCATTCCTGTTACTATTCCCATTAATATCATTAGTGGAGTCAAATAAAATATTGAATTTTCTTTGATAAGCATTAACCTGACAATTACCAACTGCGTTAGAAGGTGAGCTACAGCCCCTGCGATGCTGAGGCCAATTACACTGAAAGCTATCTTTGAACGAATGAAAACCAGCATAACAATTAAAGCTACTATACTGCCACCAAAAGAAAATAAAGTTGTAGGACTGAGTACAGTTCCCGTAAAAAAGCCGCCAATAAATGTTTTAGCAACAGCAACCACAAGTGCTGAACGGAAATTCCATTTTATTAGAAGTAT